>JAFUUN010000099.1 GCA_017477855.1 Rickettsiales bacterium
AATATTTGGATTGTTCTTGGCACTGCTTTCATGGGCACCAATGTTGATAATCACACTGTGGTTGTTGTGGCCAGTAATTACCGCAAGAAGGAACAAGAAAAAGGGTGAAGATCCAAATGCAGGAATGGGAGGACTATTTGGCAATCCTTTTGGTTTTGGAAAAAGCAAGGCCAGAGCTCTCATGCCTAATGAAATTAACGTTCACTTTGAGGATGTAGCAGGTATTGACGAGGCCAAAGAGGACATCGTGGAGATTGTGGATTTCTTGAAAGACCCTACAAAATATTATGATATTGGTGGGAAAATTCCGCGCGGATGTTTGCTGTGCGGCCAGCCGGGAACAGGTAAAACACTGCTTGCGAAGGCCATTGCATGCGAAGCCAAAGTGCCATTTTTCTTCATTTCTGGTTCTGATTTTGTGGAGATGTTCGTTGGTGTTGGTGCGAGCCGTGTACGTGATATGTTTGCGCAGGCAAAAAAGAAGGCACCATGCATAGTATTTATTAACGAAATTGATGCAGTTGGCCGCAGCAGAGGCGTGAGTGTTGGCGGAGGAAACGATGAGCGCGAGCAGACACTAAATCAGCTGCTTGTTGAGATGGATGGCTTCCAAGAGCGCAGTGGAATTATCGTCTTGGCAGCAACGAACAGACCTGACGTTTTGGACAGTGCACTATTGCGTCCGGGGCGCTTTGACAGACAGATTACAGTCAGTTTGCCAGATATAAAAGGGCGTGAAGCGATTCTGAAAGTGCATGCTAAAAAAGTCAAGCTTGCACCAGATGTTGAGCTGAATGACATTGCTCGCGGAACGCCCGGATTTTCAGGTGCAGATTTGGCAAATATTGTCAACGAGAGTGCTTTGTTGGCTGCGCGCAGGAACAGAAAAATCATTACCATGAAGGACATGGAAGACGCCAAGGACAAAGTCATGATGGGCGCCGAGCGCAAGAGCATGGTTATGAAAGAAGATGAAAAGCGCAACACGGCTTACCATGAGGGCGGACATGCGATTGTGTCGCTATATCAGCCAGCCAGCGATCCAATTCACAAGGCCACGATTATTCCTCGCGGGCGAGCGCTTGGGCTTGTTATGCGCCTTCCAACAGAGGACAGGTTCAGTGAGACATACGAACAAATGCTTGCAAACATGGCCATTGCAATGGGCGGACGCGCTGCGGAAGAGATGATTTTCGGCCACAACAAAGTCACAAGCGGGGCTTCAAGCGACATCCAGCAGTGCACCAAATTGGCTCGCAACATGGTCGTCAGATGGGGTTTTAGTGAGAAAATTGGAAAAATTGACTACGCCCAAGAAGATGCTGGCTATATGTCAAGCGGCAAAAACGTGAGTGCCGACATCTCGCCAGAGACAGCTAAATTGATTGACGAGGAAGTTAAAAAGCTGGTTGACAATGCGTATGTTACGGCCTCAAAGATACTTCACGAGCACCGCGATGAGCTGGAAATCTTGGCAAAAGCGCTGCTGGAATATGAGACATTGACAGGTGATGAAATCAAGGAATTGTTGAAGGGCAACAAACCACACAGGACTTCAAAAAGCAGCGAGGAGAACAAAGTTGCGCGCAAGAAAAAAGTCGGTTTTGGCAGCTTGATTGGCGACAAGGACAGTAAAAAAGAGGATAAAAAAGAAAATAATGATTAAAAATGATAAGTTGTTTGAGAAAAATATTCTTATTTTCTGCCGTTTTTGTGTTGGTTAGCTCACTCAAAGCCAATGCAATTAGCCCTGAAATAGTGCTCAAAAACATGCAACTTATAACCCCAGAAATCAAGGAGGAGAAGAGATATATCATCCCGCAGAATTACTCGCACAACAACAATTTACGGCGCAAATCGGGCAGTCCGTTCTTCGCGAAGGGGCAATTTTTGTATATTGAGGGCTTCGTGTTTGATGTCGTGGGCGTGCCGGTGGAAAATGCGGTCGTGAAAATCTGGCAAACTAACCATTTTGGCTACTACAACCACCTCGTCATCAACAAAGATGACTACTCAAAATACGACATTGACTTTGAGGACACAGGCACATGCATCACCGACAGCAACGGGCATTACTCGTTTTTCACAATCATCCCGGGCTACTATGGAGACAACGCGCCGCACATAAATTTCATTGTGGAGCACGATGAGTTTGAGCGCTTGGAGACAATGATGTTCTTCCCGATGCAGCTGCGGAACGTGCACGACAAGCACTACAAATCGCTCAATCAGCGCAACCGTTTTCTCACGACATGCAAGCTGAAAAACTTCATTGCATCCGATCAGGAATACGGAAAAAAGTGCTCGTTTGACATAAGATTGAACGGCCTACATCGTAGGAAGAGGTTCTAAAATGACACGTGCGCGCGCAATTTTACTCTCCGCTGTCGTTTTTGCCACTAATCAAGCTACTTCTCGCGCCGATGCATGGGTGCAAAAACGTGGTGAAGGACTGGCAATTTACTCCCTAAATATCCAGTCGCACAATACCGTCAATAGCATTGGCCAATTTGACAAGTCGCGGCGCATTCAGCAGGTTCAACACTCTATTTACGGGGAGTTTGGTCTTACAAATAGATTGACGATCGGTGGAAAAATCCTTGCCACAGACAACATGCTGAACCGCCATAACAGTGTTTTCAGTAAGAACATCAAGCGCTCGTTTGGGCTAAATAGTGGTCTGCTTTTTACGCGTCTTGGAATTATTCGCAACTCTGAAATAGTGGCCTTGTCATTAGTGACGGCTATTGAAACACCAAGCTATTATCACTCAAACATTGCTTCATATTACGGCCTAAAAAAGTGGCAATACGAGACAAGAACTGAACTGGGGATAAATATCAACAAGAGCAATTTTTTGGTGTTCGGTGCCGGTTATCACGGGAATATAAACCACTGGTATGACGAGGTGCGTTTTGATGCGCTCTACGGTCACTATTTCATCCCAGAATTGCTCTTCATGGTGCGCTTTCAGAAGTATGTCTATATTGTCAAAAACAGACACAAAGCTGTCATGTCATACGGCAAATTCAATGTCTCGGTGTTTGATTTCCTTACAAAAAGCGGGTTTGCCAAGTTGACAATGTCATTTGCGACCAATGTATCAGATTATTTCGTTGTGGAAGTTGGCGGCTATTCAAGTATCAAATCAAAGTTGACATTCACACAAAAACTGAATATCCAGCTCTACAGTGGATTTGCGAGTGTGTGGGTGAAGTTTTAAATCTATTATTTTTTTGAAATTTTTCTATATTTCAAAAATACCAACTACTGTTCCAGCAATAGCAGCGGCAAGCATGCATGAAAGTAAAACAATTATAGTCATTAGGACGGTAAAATACCCGTCGAACTCATCGTATTTTTTAGATCAATCAAATTTGTATTTATATTTCCCAATTCTTTTGCTGCCGAGCTAAAACTGTCCTTTATAGTGCCATTTATATTATCAAACTTAGCAGTTGTTTTGCTTAATTCTGTTTTTATACCACTCAATGTTGCATTCGCATCCTTTAATCCATTGTTTAAATTATTACTTGTGTCATCTAAAGTTTTATCTGCCTTATCCATTAACTCATCTGCTTTTTTATAACCTTTCCATACCAAAATACCAACACCGATTGTCAAAGCTATGAAAAGAAGTATTGCAATGACCTTTAAAACAGTTAATCCCGTTGAAGAACCTTCCTTTTTGTTGCGGCTATTTACATCAACGGAAATTGGTTGCGTTGATTGCGAACCGTATGAATAAGAATAAGGATAAGCATGCTGCGGATAATAATACATACCACCTGCCTGTTGCTGTGTGCCACTGCTCTGATTATTACTCATATATCTGTACCATTTTATATGTTTTTATATCAAATGTAAAGTTTTTTTATTTTTTTAATATAAAAAGACGTTGTAGGCGCAATATTATTTGAAGCATATTTTGTATTGTTGTCGCTGCATTATTCGCTGGCCTTACGGGGCTATCTCTCAATTATGCAATAGCATTAGGTGTTGCAATTGGTAGTGTTGTAATATGTTGTATTGGAAATAGAGTTCAAAAATGCTTGCAAGGTTGACATATAAGCAATATTAACAAAACTAATTGTCATACAAACTACAAGGGACCAACTAGAACACAAATGCCACATATGAAGAATGGAAAAATTCAATTTTGTAATAGAATACTGTAATATTGTGCTACCCAAGACCACACCCTCACAGTTTTTCCCCTCCTCGTTCTACTAAGCCACGATCGGAGGAAAAATCCTGCTCTGCTCCGCACAACTAACTAAAAAACTTCTTTACATTATCAAAAAAGCTTTCACTTTTTGGACTGCTTGATGCACCACAGCTTTCATCAAATTTACGCAACAGTTCCTTCTGTTCTGTTGTCAATTTCACTGGTGTCTCTACTTGGATAGTAATAATCATATCTCCCCTGCGGCCATTACGCATTGTCATGCCTTCGCCACGCACAACAACCTGTTCACCGCTCTGAATTCCTGCATTCACCATGAATTTAATGTCTCGCTTGTCAATTCCCTTGATTGTGATTTCTGCACCAAGCGCAGCTTGCGTAAAACGAATTGGTACAGTGCATTCAAGGTTGGAACCGTTCTTTGCAAAAATACTGTGTGGTTTTATCTGAAATACAACATACAAATCGCCAGTTTGCCCACCATGTGTACCGCATTCACCCTCGCCAGCAATACGTATTGTATCTCCATGAGAAACGCCAAGTGGAATTTGAACTTCCACTTTTTTTCTTGTCTTCTCCACTCCATCGCCATTGCAATATTTGCACGGATTGCTAATAATAACACCTTCTCCGTTGCATTCAGGACATTCTTGTTCTACAATGAAAAATCCTTGTTGCGTTCTAACAGCACCACTTCCTTTGCATCGTGAACACTGCGTTCTTGCATTTCGTCCATCAGCAGAGCCACTTCCACCACAATGTGAACATTTGCCAAGCGTGTTATATTCTGCAAATTTCTTTACTCCTGCAAAGGCCTCTTCCAAAGTTATATCCATCTTGTATTTCAAGTCAGAGCCACGGTTTTCTGCCTCCATATCACGTGCAGAACGTCTGCCGCCACCTGTATTTCCCTCGTTAAAAAAGCTGTTAAATATGTCATTGATATTGCCAAAGTCAAAGCCACCAAATCCGCTGCTACTACTAAATCCACTGAAACCGCCGAAGCCACCAAATCCACTGCCACCTGCACTTGCTCCATCTGCCGAGCCAAACTGGTCGTATTGTTGTCTCTTTTGTGGGTCTGAAAGCACTGCATATGCTTCATTTATTTCCTTGAATTTGGCCTCATATTTTTCCTTCTCATCTGGATGTTTATCTGGGTGATTTTGCACTGCAAGTTTGCGGTATGCCCGCTTCAATTCATCGGCCGAGGCATCTTTTGATACACCCAAAATTGCATAATAATCCTTACTCACTTGACTTTATTAAAACCCACCAACAAATAGATTTAGAATGAAAAGTTTTTTTTTCAAGGGTATTTTGTGTTTTTTGTTATACTCATGGTTTTTCACGCACGATAGTTATGCAATACGAACCATATCAAATCATGCATATGGCTCTTACGTAGATGCGGTGCGACATAATAACCCAAATGAGAACAAGATAGATAATTACACACAAAAAGGCCGCGATACACTACAGCGTCTCGGGGACAAGGAGCATCATAACCGCAAAGTTGACGAACAAAAGAACATGAAAAAAAGTGCAAAAGAAGTAAGCAGGCAGTCAAAACCGCCGATCAATATTACAAAAATCACACAGGCCGATGCCACCGATGCTAATGATTTAAAACTCCTGCAAATGCAAAACAAATACAACAAAAAACGAGTTGCAAATAAAACAACCAAAAGTGAAAAAAAGAAAGAGAAATGATAATCAAAAAGTGTGCTATATTCTTGACAGTTGCAGTGAGTGTTTATGTATCGTCGTTGACTGTGCACGCTGATGTTAAACCGCAACAATCAAAACAACAGGCGCTGGCCAATAGAGTTACAGATGCTAAAATTCTCAAACTCATTGATGAATTTGATGACTATCCAATCTACGAAAGTGAGCTAAAAACAGAGATTGTGCATGGAAATATTGGTACAGAAAAATCCGGTGAAAGAGTCAAGTTGGATATTCTATTTGAACGCAGGGAGATGTCAGACCTCATCACTATTTCAGGTCACGGAATTGAAAACAAAGAATACGTTTTAACATCCATGCAGGAAGAGCCGCCGCGCTTTTTTATTGATGTATTTGGTGCTAAAATCAAGAATAAAAATATCATATTTGAATACAAAATTCCCAAAGGCACACGGTTAAAATATGGTCGTCAGCCAAACACAAACTACCGCATTGCATTTGATTTGGAAAATGGTGCGCATGTTGCAAATGTTGCGCGAACAAAAGACACAATTTCAGTCCTTCTGACATATGACAACAGACATCGCCAAGAGCCTAAAATAGAGCCCAAACCAGCGGATAATACACAAATTTCATCTCCTCAACAGTGTGAATACGAAAATGAAGATATTACAATGATTGACAACTTTGAGGGCCTCAAAAGGATCAGCAGCAATGCAAAATTTCAGAAAGTTCGTCTTGATAATGGCAAACGGCCAGTAATTGCTATTGACGCTGGCCATGGTGGAGTTGACTCTGGCGCAATCGGAGTTAGTAAAACCAAGGAAAAAACAATCACATTGATATATGCCAAAGAGCTTCAATTTTTGCTACAACGTCGCGGTTTTAAAGTTGTCATGACACGTAAAAGAAATCAAACAATTCAACTCGGAAATCGTGTGCAGATAGCTAAAAAAGGAGGTGCAGATATCTTCATTTCACTGCACACTGATTCCCACAAGAACAAAAAAATGTCTGGAACCACAATTTACCGTCTATCTCACTTGAACGAAAAGCACTCTGACTGGAAGCGCTTCTACAACAAAAACTATCTACCAACACACTACGGGAAATACCTATCCAACACCTCTGTTTTGGATGTTCTACTCGGTATGACACACAAATCGTTGCTGGAAAAGTCATCCACGTTTGTCACCAATATCTTGCTTGATTTCAAAAAGAAGGGAATTTGTCACAACTGTCGCCACGGCCAGCGATCGCTTGCTGTCTTGCGTGGACTTAACATGATTTCAATCCTCGTTGAGATTGGCTACATCACTAACCCAGATGAGGAGGAAAAAATCCTGTCAGCAGACTATACCAGAAAATTCTGCACGGCACTCGCGGATACCATTGAAAACACATTTAGATGATTAAATTTTGATATCTACAAGATAGAATTTTCTGATTTCATCTACCAGCGCGCGATCCTTTTTAGGGAATTTCTCCTGATAAATACCCATTCTGATGTCTTTTTGGTTTTCCTTTGTGTTTTTGATGTTGTGCTTCTCTGCATATTGCGCAATCTCATTCTGTGTTATAGAGGCATTCACCTGCATCGCAACAATAGACGACCACATAAACTCTGTATGCATATACCACTCAAACAAATCCTCGTCCACACCCAACTTCATTGCATTAAGATTTGGAATATTCCGCTTATATTCCTCATATTCCTTAACAATATTCTCCTCCTTGATTTCCATCTTTTTCAAGTGCTCTGACTTCAAGTTTTCTTCTACCAAAGAGCTCAATGCTACTGGAAAAATCTGGTCATAATTGCAATAGTCCATTTTTTCCATGTTGCAGATTATCTTTGAAAATTGATGCACATCGTAGTCAGTAATTGCGCTCTCGTGCACAACAGCAACAATTTTAACAGCATTGGCCTCTCTTGAAATTGGTGCGCAAAACATCAATACTGAAAGAAATACCACTGTCTTTTTCATATCATTTCACAGATGTCAACTTCTTGAAGATTGTACTCATTGGTACACCATTTACAGACGCTTCCTCATCAAACTCCTCTTTTTTTACCTTCATTGAAAGAACATTTTTTGCTGGGTTTGATTGCTTCTTTTTCAGCATTGGGACAACATCATTTTTCATAATACGATAAATCTTTTTCAACAGGTCTGTGTTACCCTGTTCGTCTTTTGCGCCCATGTTAAACATGTTCTCAAACAGTGCATTGTAGTTCTCAATTTCAACCAACAAGTCAGAACTTTTCAACTGCGCACCACGCACAACAATTCCCTGCATGCTTGTCTTAGCAAAAGTGTAGTCAATTACGAACTTTTCAAATTGTGTTGTATAGATAGTTTCAGTATTTTCCTTTTTAAGACCCCATTTTTTGTCCTCAAATACCTCACGGATGTCAATGTCCCACTTGAATGGTCTGTTCGCCATCAAAACCATTGGAGAAGCGTCGCCATCATTGAATATCAAAATACCTGATGAGCGGAAATACTGTTTCTTCTCATCTTGGTTAAATCTAACATCAAGACTGTCAACTTTTACACTTCCTGTTTCAATTGAGTTATCATCCACCAAATTGGCCTGCAATGGTTCTTCTATTGCCAATCCCCCGAAGTCAGGTTTTTTAAAGAAATGTTTGTTAAAAAATGCGTCAAACGTGATATTCTTATTTGGTACAACATTGAACTTCTTGCCATTCAGCGTTAGCACTTCAATGTCCTTCAACTCATTGGAAACAACACTTGGCAGGATAAATCCACTCTTCTTTGAAATATAGACATCACTAATATTAACATCGCCATTGTTAACCATTATCCTTGCATCCTTGATGTGCAACCTTGAACGCAAAAAGTCATATTTTGTTGTGTATGAAATGCTGTGATTTGGGTTATCTTTGAATTTTTCAACTGTCTTTTCAAAAATTGCATTCAATATAAACACGTTTGCAATATGCAAACACAGTGTCAAAAATAGCGCCGTTGCAGCAGCCGCACATGATATTTTCAAAGCCAATCTTCTCCTTTTTTTACGACCTAAAACCTTCCCTATAAAAGAGTTTACCATAACAAAAAAAACTTGGTAGAAAATCAATGTAAAAAAGTAATTGTCAAGGTTGATTTTGTGTAAAATAAGCCATTTTCTACATTATTTTAATAATTGCAATTTAAAAAATCATCTGCCAAATGCAAATATGTCAAGAAGAAGACAAAAAAATTTATACATCGCACAGGAAAACAAGAATATGCAAAATGTAAAATAGGAATAACAGACAACCTTGAAAGAAGATTACAAGAATATAATTCAACAACCGGAAAATCATTAGATAATACAACGGAGTATTATCCTTACTTTAACAGATCCTAATCCAAAAAGAAGAAAATTGATTTTTTTAAAGTTTATCTCTTTATCTTCTCCAAAATTGCAAGCACACTTGTTGGGGTGATACCAGGAATTCTACTGGCTTGGTGGAGAGTTTCTGGTTTTGTTTGAGTGAGTTTTTCAACCTCTTCATTTGATAACGCCCTGACTGTTTTATAATCAAAATTTGCAGGAATTCTCACATTCTGATTTTGTTGCATTTCTGCAATATTTCCTTCCTGACGAGCAATATATTTCTCATACATCGCATCAAAAATGACATGTTCGGTAGCTCTGCGAGATACTTTCAAAGCCATAACTAACTCATGAAAAATTTGAATACAGCAATGCCAAAAACCATAAGCGCAACGATCACACCGACAATAACACCTGTGTTTTTCATAAAAAAACCAACTGATAGTAATATTTTGTTTTAATTGTCAAAAGAAAAATTGCAAATTTGGAAGATTTTTCTCTTGTCAACATTTGGATAGCTCAACAACTCATAAGCCGACCGCGCAGTGCCATCATTGTTGATTTCAATGCCAAGTTTTAGCCATTCATTTGGTGTAAGTTTTTTGTCAAGCAGGACACCTTTTATGCGCCCACTCTCTGCATTTAGTTGTGAAAAAATCTCCCACCTTTTTGTACCGACACAACCAATTTTATAGCCCAATTCTGTCAAGCGAAAATCTGCATTGTCAGCTCTACAAGCAAGACGATATTCGCTCCTTGATGTGAAAAGACGATATGGCTCTGCGCCAACTCCCAGAGTGGTTATATCATCAATCATCACGCCAATATATGCCTGTTCGCGCGACAAAATAAACTCCTTGTTCCTGCCAAATCCTGCAAAAAGCCCTGCATTTATACCAGCAATGCAACCAAGTCCGCCGGCTTCTTCGTATCCTGTTGTTCCAATAATTTGCCCAGCCAAAAAAAGCCCTTCAATCTTCTTCGTTTCCAGTGTTTGCTTGACTTCCCGCGGGTCAACCAAGTCATATTCAATCGCATAGCCATACTGTATTATGCACGCATTTTCCAGCCCTTTGATAGTGTGGATGAATGCGTCTTGCATGTCTTTTGGCATGGACGTTGAAATGCCGTTTGGATACACGAGGTTGCTTGTTAAGCCCTCTGGCTCCAAAAAAACTTGATGTCGTGGATGGTCAAATCTCTGTAATTTTGTTTCAATCGATGGACAATAACGTGGGCCATTGTATTTTATGTCTCCATTCACCGCAGGAATTCTGTCCCAGCCGTCTCGGATAACTTTGTGGCTTGCCTCGTTTGTGTAAGTGATATAGCAATCAAGTTGTTTAACTTTTATCTCGTCATCAAGGTAGGACATTGGCAGGGTCGTGGTGTCGCTGGCTTGAATTTCCAGCCCTTCATAGTCGATTGTGTCCTTGTCAAGACGACATGGTGTGCCTGTTTTTAGGCGCGTCATTGCAAGACCAAGAGTATGCAAATAATTTGCCAAATCTATTGACGGTGGCTCGTGGATGCGGCCAGCGCTTATTCTCTCCTCACCGCAGATTGTTCGTCCGTTCAAAAATGTTCCTGTGGTTATCGCAACCGCTTTGCAACTGATGGCATTGCCGCTTGCAAGCTCAACTCCGCGCACTTTATTGTTGTCAATTATCAATTTCACGACTTGATTTTCCACAATGTCAAGGTTGGGATAATCCTGCAACAAATCCCTCATTGCCGAGCGATATAAATCCCTGTCAATTTGGTGTCGTGGCCCCCAAACAGCTGGGCCTTTACTTGCATTTAGGTTCTTCCTGTTGATGCTTGCCATGTCTGTTGCGCGTGCCATAATGCCGTCCAGAGCGTCAATTTCTCTAACAACTGTTCCCTTTCCGATACCTCCAATAGATGGATTGCATGACAACGTGCCAAGGTTTTTGTAGTTAAAAGTCACCAGCAATGTCCTCGCGCCAATCCTTGCAGCCGCAGTTGAAGCCTCTATTCCAGCATTGCCGCCGCCGATGATGATGACATCATAACTGCCATTTAAAACATTTGTACTGATAAACACACTTCACGGTTTTTTTATAATTTTAATTGTAAATATTTAACTTCATTTTCTCTTTTTTTGCGCCGCCCGAGGCCACG
>JAFUUN010000015.1 GCA_017477855.1 Rickettsiales bacterium
GAGCGAGGAGATTAAAAACCGCGAGGGCGTGGCCGCGGGCGGCGCAACACCAATCTAAACAAATTGCGCTCCTCTCAAATTCAAATTTAATTTCACAATTCTCATTTTTGTTTGTTTTTTTAACTTTGAAATAAAATCATCATCATCATACAAACACAACATCGTAGGACCGGCGCCACTGATGCAAAGACAAATTGCATTTTTGTCAACAAATTGTTTTAAATGCGTAAATTCTGGTATAAAAATTGCTCTATAATTTTGATGTATTTTGTCATCCAAACAATGTTTAATTAACTCAACATTTCCAATTTCAAACCCCTTCAATAGCATACAAGAATGTGATATATTGAACACAACATCATGCATGTCTACTTGTTTTGGCAGAATTGCTCTTGTCTTTTCTGTTGAGAGTTCAAAATCTGGAATTATCGCACAAAATTTGATGTTTTTAGCAATTTTTTGTCTCCTTACAAAAACAAGTCCGTTTTTCTGCATTGATATAACGAACCCACCAAATATCACCGGTGCAACATTGTCAGGATGACCTTCTATTTCAGTAGCAAATTTGAGAATATCATTTCTTGAAAACTTATTTCCATGCATTTTGTTGCAACACATAAGACCAGCAACAATCAAACTTGAACTGCTACCAAGCCCTCTTGATATTGGTATTTTACAATCAAACTTCAACTTTAATTTGAAATTTTCGCCAACATTCTCCATCTTTGATAGAAGATAATAATAGCTCTTGATAAACAAATTATCATCATTTGCAAATCGTTTTTCAACGCCGACAAACTTGTGGCGCTTGCCCGCAATTTTCTCACATTCAATGACATTACACAAATCCCACGCCATGCCAAAGCAGTCAAATCCGGGGCCTATATTTGCTGACGTTGCTGGAACAGATATTCTTACTTTATTCATATTATTCATCCATACACTTCAAGACATATTCCATCATTTCATTCGGTTTAATTAGGTCTTTAAACCTCTCTTTTCCGCTCAAAACATTATTTAGTTGATATGAAATTTCCACCTTACTTACATCCGCAATCTTCTCAATTTTGTCAGCACAGTTACATTCGCCTGTATCAATACCTAACGAATTCAAACAAGCATCAGCAAATTTGAACGGCGAAGCAGTTGACAACAGCACACATTTTGTTTTGTCTCCTGTTTCAAGTTTGTAATCTTGTATACATTTATAACCAACAGCAGTGTGTGGATCTATAAGGTAATTAAACTTTTCAAACACTTCTTTTATTGTCTTTTTTGTGTCATTATCATCAGCATATCCACAGCTAAAACTTTGTTTGATTTTCTCCAATTTTTCTTTGCCAATGTCGTATTTTCCACTCTGTTTGAGGTCTTTCATACATTTACTGACGAACGCTGTATCTCCTGAAATCAGGTAAAGAAGTCGCTCCAAGTTGCTTGCAATCAAAATATCCATTGATGGAGAAAGTGTGTGTTTGAGTTCTCTATTTTTGTCGTAAATTCCTGTTTGTAAAAACTCTGTCAAAACATTATTTTCATTAGAAGCACAGATGAGTTTTTTAATTGGCAGTCCAAGCAACTTTGCAAAAAATCCAGCAAGAATGTTGCCGAAGTTTCCAGTTGGAACACAAAAATTTATTTGCTCTCCATCCACTATTTTAGCATCTTTAACCAACTTTGCATATGCATAAAAATAATAAGCAATTTGAGGAACAAGTCGCCCTATGTTTATGGAATTTGCGCTGGAAAGTATTATATTTTTTTGGTTCAAAAAGTCCTTATCTATGTTCTCAAAAATGGATTTTACACCCGACTGCGCGTTGTCAAAATTACCGTTGATTCCACACACAAAAACGTTATCCGCATCAACAGCAGTCATCTGCTTTTTTTGTATTTCACTTATTCCCAGTTTCGGATAGAAAACACAAATCTTGATATTGTCTATATTTTTAAACCCATACAACGCCGCAGAGCCAGTGTCCCCGCTTGTTGCAGTCAATATGAAAATGTTTTTGTTTGGCTCTTTTTTCTTCAATGCCAATGACATCAAACGTGGCAGAACTGACAACGCAACGTCCTTGAATGCGAGAGTTTCTCCATGAAAAAGTTCAATCACATAATCATCTCCAACTGCCTTGATTGGCACAACATCATCGCAATCAAAAGTGGCATATGCTTTGTTAACAATGTTGGTAATTTCCTCGCTCGTATAATCATCAAAAAATGCATTCAAAATGTTTGCTGAAATATCCTGAAATTTAGATTTATTTTTGATGAAATCTTTATAACCTACCTCTGGAAGTTCATTTGGGACAAACAATCCACCATCACTGGCAATGCCTTTTAATATAGCCGACATTGGCGACAACGCATCGCTTCCGCCTCTTGTGCTTGAAAATTTCATATCATTACATTAAAACATTTCTCCCTATTTTTGCGTAGAAATAATCTTTTCTATCTTTCAAAAGATTATTTATCTCAACGAGATTGATCTCCTTTGTTATAACAAAGCAATAATTCCAGTCAACCTCCTTCTTTTCAATCCATTTTTCTGGTATCGCGTTGTAATTATCTCTCTTAAACCTGACATAATATTTGTGCTTTTCACTGCTGTTATCAACATTCAACTCGCTGTTTTGTTCTTTTTTTGTAAAGTAGAAATCTCCTTGTTGAACTGACAAAATGTCGCGCACAATATTACTTCCTGTCGGCCATTTTCCAGCACCTTGACCTGTAAAACTAAATGTTCCACAATTTTTACATTTATACCAAGCATGGTTTATATTCTCCAAAATACTGCTTTCAATGGAATTTTCCGCCACAAAAACTGGCTCAACAAATGCAGAAATTTTATCACCTTTTCGTTCTGCCCTTCCACACAGACGCACCCTTGCATTGTGTTTTTCTGCAAATTGCACATCTATGTCTTCTATGGTTGAAATGCCATATACATTCATGTCTTTTACATTCACAAAAACGTTATATGCAACCATGCAGCCAAGAGTGATTTTATATGCTGTGTCGGTTCCGCTCACATCTGACGAAGGATCAAGTTCGGCATAACCAAGCTGCTGTGCCTTTGCCAGAGCCACTTTGTAGCTCAACTTTTCTCTGTGCATCTTATCCAAAATGAAGTTTGTTGTGCCATTCAATATACCTCCAAAGCTTTCTATTTCATCCATTTTTCTTGCGTTTCTTAAATTCTGTAAAAATGGTATTCCTCCTCCACAGGCCGCACTGTATAGTATCGCTACACCATTTTCATATGCAAGATTTGTCAACTCTTCCCCATGTTCACTTATGAGTTTTTTGTTTGCAGTTATTAAATGTTTGCCATGCTTCAAACTTTTCTTTGCATAATCATAAGCCACACCAACTCCTCCAACCGTTTCAATAACAATTTTTACGTTTTTGTCGTTCAAAACATCATCAAAATTGCTTGTAGTTACATTTGGTTTTTGAACTACATCCACAACCGATCTTACACCTGCAACTTTATTTTGTTTTAACAGGTCAAAAACTCCGGACCCAACAACACCAAGTCCGACTATTGCAACATTTTTACTCATAAATAAACTAAAATAAAACTGAAATTAAAAAAGATTTTTGCTAAAATCTGGGAAAACTACGACAGGGGAATACTTAAATTCCCGCAACTGTAATTGTAATGTTAATAATAATGTTCCTGTTCAATAGTGTAACATCTCCACAATTTTGCGAACAAGAATGAAAAATCACACATGATTGTTGATTGAAATAAATAATTGTCAAGATGGATGGTTGGATTGTTGCGCGGCACAGAGCTTGGTTTATCCTACGCTTTGCGTAGGGTTACTACGAAGAGCAAAAAGGGTGAGAAGTGAAATACAAATCGCAAGTGCATTACCTCAGGTAGCACAACAACAAGTTATCAAAACCAACCTTGACAATTATAACTTGTCTTATACTCTTATTTAACTTGTTTGCTTATGAGCATTCTGTATCTTGACATAAACAAAGTTTGCTTGACTGATGAAAAGTTGAGTGAGGTTTTTTATTGTTCTGACAAAGCAAACATAGATTATCGTGCTTTTGCAGAGGCCGCCCGTCATCACAAGCATTTAAAGATTTTTATTAACAGTTTTTTTACATTTTCTGAATACAAAAATCTGGCAACTGGCACATTAGCACAACATAAAAAAACAATAGATACTGAACTTGCAAAGTCGGAAGTTTTGTTCGGAAATTATAACAACATTTTTGAAAAAGGAAAAGGATTACTTCATACGAATGATGTGATAATCAATAAAGTTATCACAGATGCTAATGAGGCACACATAAAGAAGATTTTTGATACACTTTATTCATTAGATGTGAATATCAATAAAACATATTTGTTTGTACACGCTGTTCAATCAATAGGTGTTGATCTTACAGCTAAAACCGATAATCATTTGAATATTAGTTTGTTTGTATTGGAAGGAGGAACAATAGTAATTGTATCAAACGGAAAGAACTTTTTGTTTGGTCGTTTGGTTAGAAGAAAGCTTGACGAAACTGCTACGCAATCAGCAGCAAATATCCTGGAAACGACATTAAAACATGTCGGAACAACATTTGAATTTCTAACAAATGCAGCGTGCGTGAAAATTTTTACCAGGGTTGATGTAAATACGGAAGAACTTACCGCCAGTAGTTCATTTTTCAAAGGTGTAGATATAAGGGTTGTTCCGTTATCATTGGACTTTGCTGGAATTAAAAATTCTGTTCCTGATATTGCAGAGGAGCTTGGTCTTGCAAAATGGCATTGAAAAACCTGAAAAATGTAAAGAAACTGGAAAGCAGTAATTTAAAAAAACACAGTGTACTATTTATTGCAGTGCGAGCACTGTTTTGTTTATTTATAGCATTAGCGGCTGGTGTGGTATCTTTTGGAGCATTTAGATTAATCGGGTCAAATGCTACAAAATCGCAGTTGGAGAGATCAAAATTTGAATTAAGTACACAGCAGGCACAGTATAACAAACAGAAGAAAATTTTAGAGAGATTATCTGAAAAAATCCTTCTTACGATAGCGTCAAAAATTAGTGATCCAAGTGTAAATAACAGGCATATTGACTCAATCAGAGACATTGCCGAGATATTCAAAAAATACCGCGGTTCAATATACGTTGAGGGATACAAGTTTTCATGCGCAGATTGCACCGCGAAAACAAGAAAAAACACACTTGAACTTGATGTTGCATTCTTTAATCCAAGTTCGTCTGCAAAATTCATATTGTCAAACACAGATAATTTGAAAAATGAAATAATTGAGTTGCTAAAAAAGAAATATACAAATATTGATATCAAATTTGCAGAAATAAGCGATAAGGACAAAAAAAAGTTAGCTAAAAGAGACATCAGAGATAAAATGATAATAACATATTCTGGTGATCAAGAAATTACAGAAGAAAAAGCAAAACCAAAAGAACAAAATGCAAATTCTGCAAATACCGAGCAATCAGCTAATCAACAACAAACTGAACTCAAACCAGAGTAATAATTATGGGCTTTTTCACAAAAACTCCTCCAAAAAAAATCAAACTTATTGTCGGGCTTGGCAATTATCCAAAGGAGTATGAAATGACAAAACACAATGCTGGTTTTTTGGCAATTGATGTAATCCAGCGCAGTGGTGATTTTGATGAATGGGTTGATAACAAAAAGCTCAAATGCAAGATTTGCAGAGGTTTTTTCCACAATCAAGAGTGCATTTTGATAAAGCCACAGACATATATGAACCTATCTGGGGAGAGCGTTATTGCGGTCGTCAAGTTCTACAAAATCAAGCCAGAAGACATAATTGTCATTCATGATGAACTTGATTTGAAATTCGGGCAGATAAAACCAACACAGTCACGCAACCCGGCCGGTCATAATGGAATAAAGTCAATAAATAGCCATATCCACGAACCATATCATCGTGTGCGCATCGGTATTGACAGGCCACCAAACAGACAGTATGATGTTGC
>JAFUUN010000016.1 GCA_017477855.1 Rickettsiales bacterium
TCTTTTAAAAATCGCATTGCTCGTTTGTCCGAGAAAAAAATGACTTTATATCCTTCCTCCAACATTCTTTTCGCCACTACGAGTGCAGGAAATAAGTGGCCTCCTGTGCCTCCTGCCGCGATTGCAATTATACGCCTTTTTTGTCTGCGATTGGTTGTGCTGCTGTTTTCCAATTTCATATTTTCAGCATAATTGTCTTTTTTTATTTGCAAACTTAGGAAGTGATATTTTGAATTTGATTTGTTGTACGGTGCGGATTGATATATAAATCATGAATGTGTTGCTTCGTGTGGCGAACATAAATTATTGTTGCATTTTAAAAGCTATTATTATCATTCAATTATCATCGTTTTTCCTTTGGCATCGATCGTTTCAAGATTGTTCTCTGCATCGTTCTTTATCTCTTTGATTTCAGTTGTTGTTTCTTTTTTTTTGTCATCTTTGTTTAACCACCAAATTCCCCAAGCAATTATACCGACAATACATAAAAAGAAAGAAATTAATGCAATAACTCCTCCAACAGTTATACCGTCTTTTTTGGTATTACTGTCTTTTGTATTGACTTGTGATTGATTGTCTTTTGTATCAACATCGTCCTTTGTAAATGAGTTCTTTCCTTCTTGTGTATATTTTTTAACCAATGCGTCAGCATCTGATTTACTAAAACCGGCTTTGACCAGTTTGTCAGAAGTAATAGTATCACTATTAACTTTGAACATAGCAAATTCTCCATCAGAGACGAGGCCGTCTTTGTTAATATCTAAGTTGTCAAATATGTACTTTGCTGTTTTATCGCTGCAAGGTCCATAGTTTTCAAGATATGTTTTTATTTCACTACTGTTAAGAAAACCATCATTGTTATTATCAGAAGCGTTGAAAGCTTTTGAACTGAATGACAAGGCTTTTCTATTTAGTTCCAAGTCACGACCTATGATTTCCCCTTTGGCTATAATATCATTGCTATCGTAGAGATTGTATTCATCACGAAAATTTTTCCATTGTGTATCTTTTATATCAACGAACTTACTGGAAGCGAGCACTTGTGTTTTAAAAGTATTCTTATCTAAGTAATCCTGTCCTGATTTGTACAATGCAAGTTCTCCCTTTGATATCAAACCATCCCCATTAATATCAGCATTTGCGATAATATTACTGGGTGTCTGATATGACATTTTGTCTGATGTGGTGTGATAGAGTGTGTTATAGTAATTGCTTAATTCAGTAGAATTTAGTAGTCCATCATTGTTGGTATCTACTTTCGTAAAAGTAGATGGACTGTATTCCCACTTCTCGGTTCCCATAATAACATGGTTATTTTATAAAAATATTATCATAAGTCAATATATTTATTCCTGCGCGCTTGACAATAAAATCCTCCCTCCCCCTAATACTTTTTGAGTTCACCAACTGATTGCGGGTGCAAACCTGAGGAAAGTCCGAACTTGACAAAGACACGATAATGGCTAACGGCCATAGGTGGTAACACCTGGAAAGTGCAACAGAAAATATACCGCCTGTTCGCAGGTAAGGTTGAAATGGCGAGGTAAGAGCTCACCGCACTGGCAGTAATGCCGTGGCATTGCAAACCCTATCGCAAGCAAATTCAAGTTTATTCCTTTCTGTCTTTGGGTGGAATATGGTAGAATGCTTCAAGCTGATAGCAATATCAGTTGCAGATGAATAATCAGACAAACAGAATTCGGCTTATGGTGAACTCATTTTTGTTGGAATACTTTGAGAAGTAAATGTTGCGCGCGGGCGGAGCGGGTTTTTACTCCGAGCGAAGCCCGAGCGGGGCGAGGGCGGATGGAGCGAGGAGGTTAAAAACCGCGAGGGCGTGGCCGCGGGCAGCGCAACATAGATTGTTAGCTTGTTTTAAAGATTGCATCTAAACCTGGTATCTCATATTCAATTTTCAGGACTTCAACATTCTCATGAAACTCTTCCGGCAGTTTGACATAATCCTTGCTTGTTGTAATGAATTTTGTAGCTTGGAGCTCTTTGAATTTTGTTGCAAGGATGTCAAGGTTTTTCTGGTCATACCAAACATGGTCTTCAAACTCAACTTCACAGACAACGTTCAGTCCTTCTCTTTTGAGGGTATCAAAAAACTTTTGGTTTTCTCCAATGCCTGAAAATGCAATGTATTTCTCTGTCTTACTGTGCAAGCTTTTAACCTTCAATTTTGCTTGTAATATCTTTGACGGATCAATATAAACTGACAACATGTTAATTTGGTTGCGTGCAGTACCGTCATCTTTGACATCTGTTAGGATAACAAAATCTGCTTTGGCGAGAGTTTTAAACCTTGTTCGTAGTGGCCCCGCTGGCAGGACATATCCATTGCCAATAAAGAAGTTGCTGTCAAATACTACTACATTTACGTCTTTGATTATACTGCTATCAAATAGCCCGTCATCAAGGATAACAAAGTCATATTTCCCATCAATGCACTGCGATTGTGCGCGCTTATTGACAACAAACACGTCAGCTTCATTTGATAGAAGAAGCGCTTCATCTCCAACTTGGTCAGCAGAGAATAATTGATGATGGTCTTTTGGAATATTTGTCTCCTCTTTTGATTTGCGGTTATAGCCCTTGGTTATAAAGCATCCGTCAAGTCCATGCGTGTTTAGATATTTACCAATTTCAATGCATACTGGTGTTTTACCACTGCCACCACAGACAATGTTACCAATACAAATCACATGCTTACCAAGACGCTTTTTGCTTTTGAAGGAGAGTTTTTTTAATAAGTGTGATAAATAAAAGCCTAATAAATATAAAAATGATAATAAAAATAGCGACTTGCTGACAAAATTCTTTTTATAAAAATATTTCGGCTTCACCTTAAACATCTTCCTGCTAAAAAACTACCTAAACAAGTGCGCGAATATAGCATTTGCTATCTGATTTCCGAAGATAACCGAAATCATTGCAACGAACGCACTGAATGTTGCGGCCACAACTTCTTTTCTGTTTTTGATATTTTTGTATTTACCATAATCAAATTTGCCATCTACCATGGCTTCGTCTTTGTTTACTGATACAAGCGCAAAAATCAACGAGCATGCGAAGACATTAAACGTTGCTACAAGAATTGCTATTACGAAGTCATCAAATATTGACAGAAGAATGAATGGAATAATAACAATTCCAAGCTTGATTTTTCTGATGTGTTTGTGAACGCGTAAAAGCATCAACACGTCAACAAACCAGTAGGAAAATTTGTGAGTTAGAATTTTTATCTTTGACCTTGCAATGTTCCTATCGCTCTTTATTTTGTTTTTTGTAAATGCAACCTTTTTGACTGGTTTTGAGTTGTAGACCTTGTTGTTGACTTTTGCAATTGCAGCAGATGTTTTTATTTTTCCATTTTCAAGTTTTGTGCCTAAATATTCCGCGCCAGTTTCAAGTTTATGGCCGACTTTCTTGCTAATTGTCTTTGTTTTTGCTTTAAGATTTTTAACTTTCTCACCTTGCAAGAAGGTTCTTGTTGACTGGCGTACGCGCAAATATCTCTGATGTAGCTTCTGCTTGGCTTTTGTATATTTCTTATATCCAGTTCTGTGTCCTAAGCGTCTAACCATATCACTCTTGTCCAACTTTTTCAATTATCTCGTATAGTCCATCTATCATCTGACGCAATGAGTGAAGTTCGTTCAGCTCTGAATGCAATTTGTTGTATTCTACTAACTCTGGTGCCGCGTGTGTTTCTAACTGGTTTAGTGCAATATCATATTTGTGATTGAGGATATATTTCTCTAACTCACTGCGCGGCGCAACTGTTTTTTTGAATATTTTTGATGTATTGTATTTTACCACCTCCAATGCTTGCTTATACCATGCAGCATCCTTCATTTTTTCATCATGTTGGAGATCAACCAGCTTCCTCTCAAATTGGTGAAGTGTTATAAGAAGCTCTTCCTCTGTTGGGACTTGACATATTTTTTCAAACATTGGTTCTTTGTATTTGAGTGCGAACTCCTGGGTTGCTGGCACTCTTGATGCATTAGAAAATAATCTCACACATTCATCAGAGAAATCGCGCTTTTGGCCAATTTGTCCCTCTATTTTACGCATTATCAACAACAGCGAGATTACATCCTTTCTTGCGTCTGGTATGATTTGCAATTTTGCATTTTCATTTCTGATGAGGAATAGCTCGCGCTGACATTTTTCTAAATCTCTGATTGTGCCACTGAATTTAGATTTATCTACCCCAACTTCCTCTTGTTTTGCGATCTTAACTTGTCCATTGCCTGGGAGGTATTTTAATATAATTGGTTTTATCTTAAAATAGCCATAAACACCGGCTCCTATAAGTGCGAGAAAAAAAACTAATTTTGCTTTGGTTTTAAACTTCACAAATCGTAAGGATTGCTCTTTTTATATTTGTCAAGTGGTTTGTTTTTTTGCGCGGCCGCAGGCCTTGACTTGTCAATGGCGGAGGTGGTCGGCAGCGGCCGCGCATGCCAAAGGCCCCGCACGTCCAGTGATGCAAAGTGCTTTTCGTGCGAAGGGGCTTTGGCGTAAAGACCCGCAATTTTTTAAATTTTTTGATGTTTATACTGCAATTTTTTTTCAAAACCCGTGTTGCGCCGCCCGAGGCCACGCCCTCGCCGTTTGGCTGCGCCTCGTTCCTCGTCGGCCAAACGCGCTCCGCGCCAGCGCAACAACGAATTTTCAATTACATCTCCATCAACGCTCTAATGCCAAATGCTCCGAGACCGCACTGGATAAGTGTTTGAATACCAGTGACGATCGCAAGTTTGTATTCAGAAATTGCTTTATCTTCACCGATAAACTTCTCCTTTTCGTATAGTGTGTGGAACTCTGTTGCCAGCTGGATGAGATAATTTGCAAAGAAAAATGGTTCGTAATTCTTGACCGCAAGTTCTAAAAAGCGGGTGTAAAACGACATTTTTATCATCATTTTGTGGAAGTTTTGCGAGAGCTCAACTCTGTCTGTGGTCAATTTTTCTGCTGGCATAATACCTTGTTCTGCTGCCTTTTTCAAGACAGAATTGCAGCGCGCATTCGCATATTGAATATACCAAATCGGGTTATCTTTAGACTGCTCCTTGGCCTTTTGGAGGTCAAAATTTAGCACCGTGTCGGCCTTGCGAGTGAGGATAATAAAACGCAAAATGTCAACATCAATCTCGTCAATCACATCATCAATGGTGAGGAAATTGTTCTTACGCTTTGACATTTTTACCATCTCTCCATTTTTCATGAAGTTCACAAGTTCGCAAAGCTTGATATGCACTTCGCCTTGGTTGTTGCTAATGGCTTTAACAGCGGACGTAAGCCGTTTCACATATCCCTTGTGATCCGCTCCAAGCACAACAACCATATCATTGAAACCGCGCCGCCATTTGTCGTAGTGGTAGGCAATGTCGCTGGCAAAGTAGGTATGTGAACCATCGCTCTTGGCAAGCGGCCTGTCTGTGTCGTCACCGAATTGACTGGATTTAAAAAGCAATTGCTCGCGTGGTTCGTAATCTTCAATTTGCTTTCCCTTTGGTGGCTCTAAAACGCCCTGATAGATCAATCCTAAATCAGTTAAGTGGCTTATGCTTTTTTCAATCGTATTCTCATCTTTCAGGCGCTGCTCCGAAGACCATTTGTTATAATCTACTTTCAATTTTTTGAGTGTAGGCTTGATAAAACTATCAATTATCTCGTCGGCTGTCTCAATTTTACTCCACTGTTTATTAGGGTTTTTGGCCAATTCTTTCTTGTGTTTGTCCGCAATTTCTTGCAAATATTCGCCAGGATAACAACCCTCCGGCAATTTACCCTGTGCGCCGTCAATGCGCCACTGGATACTCTTTTCAAGCTTGTCCATCTGCCCGCCAGCATCGTTGATATAATACTCGCGACAAACATCATAACCACTTTTTGACAACAAACTTGCAAGCGTATCTCCGAAAATAGTGCCTCGCGCATGACCTATATGCAACGGCCCGGTTGGATTTGCAGAACAAAACTCAACATTGACTTTTTTTCCATTGCCGAGGTTTTTCACCAAATTTTTATCTCCATTTTTACAAATATCTTCAATCGTTGCAAACAAAATGTTGTTCTTTAATTTGATGTTGATAAATGCCGGTTTGATTACTTCACAAGCCGCTACGTAATCAATGTTTTGGATTTCAGCAACCATCTCATTTGCAATTTCCATTGGGTTTTTTTTGGCCGCTTTTGATAAAATCAGAGCAATATTTGTGGAGATATCAACCTCGTTTTCAAGCTTCTCCGGTGGCAATTCTAATATCAACTTGTCAAGCAAAGCGCTGTCAATGTCCTTGTAAAGTGTCAGAATTATTTTTTTGATGTCGTTTTCAAGCTGTTGAAGCATAATTGTCTCAGTTGGTAATTTAATTTGTAATAATCAAGCGAGATGTTGAAAATTTGGTTGTGCAGCGCGGAGCTGAGTTTTTACTCTGAGCGGCGCCAAGCAAGAGTTAGGAATTAATAAATAAAATCTTGACAAACATTATTAATCGTTTATGCTTCAAGCGTTTTCTATATGAACATAGCCGTTTTATTGTCTCTCAAAAAAAAGATTTGTTTGTTTACTGTCGTGTGTGCGACATTGTTTGCAACGGCATTCAACTCTTCAAAAGCGGCCTATGTCAATATTGGAACGAGAAGCAGAAGCGCGTTAGTTAATAAGGTATATGTTGGTTTTGATACAAGATTTGTTGATTACCGATTTGGAAAAGGAGAAAAAAAAGACATGATATACAAAAGCAATGTGTTGAGACGTTTTGAAAACTTTGACATCAATCTTGGATGGAGAATAACAAAATATGTTGCTCTTGAAGGAGGTTATATGTATTTCGGTAATATGAGCAATGCTGTTGGATCTAAACTTAAAACGCACGGAGGGTACATTGATTTGGTATTTCTTGCTCCATTTATTGAAACAAAATGGTTTGGACTGGAAATGTATTTCTCCGCAGGTGGAGTTGGAATGAAGAGTAAATATAGTGGAAGTAAATTAAAATTTGGCGGAAAAGCCGGCCTTGGTTTGCAGACAACAATATATGGCTCACTGGCAGTTCGTTTAGGTGCTGAATATATTTATCCTACCGACAAAGTTCTTGCAAAGAATGGCTTTTTGGCTGGAAAATTAGGTGTTGCATATTACTTTTCAATATAATACGTAGAATTACGTATGAAATGCAGTAGAAAAGATATAATTATATTATCAATTGGAGTTGTTATTTCAATGTTTTTGGCATATGTCATTCAGGCAGGAATGAAAAAGCCGGCCATAATTAACACGAAAGATCCACAGGTTACAAAATTTGTAGATTACACAGAACAGGATTTTTCCATTGGCAATAAAGATGCGGCTGTTAAGGTTGTGTTCTATGGTGATTTTACATGTCATCATTGCATGCGTTTTATGAATGAGAATTTCATCCGTTTGCGTGATGAGTATATCCTGACTGGTAAAATTCAGTTTATATTTAGGCCATTCATTACAACAAGGTCATCACTGTTTGGTTCACAATATTTGATGTGTAATACAAATAAAGATGACCATGTAAAGTCATATATGCTTAATACAATGTTTGAAGATAAATGGATGATGAAAAAAGATTATGCAAATGCATTGCTTGCGGTTGTCAGGAAGGAAGGTTGGTCAACGGACGACGAGGTGGTTAAGTGCGTTAGCTCAACAAAATTGCGTGATTATTTGTTTGAACAAAACAATATTGCATATGAAAAACTCAATATTAAATCTACACCAGCCATTTTTGTTAATTACGCTCATGCTACTGCTGACAGCTCTATTTTTAAGATGATAGATAAATTTTTAAAGAAATAATAAATAATATTGACAAATGGTTAGAAAATAATATAATTAAATTGTATTTGTAATGCATAATAAAGGAAATAATTATAGCATGGATGTTACAGGTGAGCCAAATAAGGTTCCTCTTTGCGGGAAAGATTGGCGTACCGCGCAAGCATTATCGCAAGCGCATGGCGTTCAGCCTGATGTTAACAAAATAAACAAAGATATTAAGGGTGTATATAAGTTGCAAGAAGAAGAAAGTTTTGCAAAAAGGAATTCTAAACTAATAAAAGCTTTGATTATTTTATCAGCAATTTTTCTTGTTGGTCTTCTTGTATTGATAGCACTTAATAACGCAAAGTCAAGAGCGAAGGAGGATGCGTTAAAAGATGCAAAAAAGGAAGGTAAAGATATTACTCAATCTGATGTTATCAAAGAAGTTACCGATGATATAACGGCTACTGGTAGTAAAACTGCTGATAGTTTATTTAAAACAGGAGCAAAAACAGCTTTGATTATTGGCGGAATTGGTGCGGTTGGAGCTGGTGTTGCTCTTGGGGTTACAGCAGCCAGACAAAAGCATCTTGGTGAAACATTGGAAGATTTCATGGACGAATCATTAAAACAAACTGCAGCAGGAAAAATTGAACTGCAAAATCAATGTATTGAGGGTGCAAAGAGTAATTATTCTGTACTTATAGATGGAGCCTCTGATATAGCACAAGCAAAAATTGACCAAGTGATAGAAAAGATAGATAGGGGTGGTCAAACGGGTCAGATGAATGTAGCTGAAAATACTTTTAGTAAACACGATGTAGAAGGAGCATGCGAAGCCAACAATCCATATCCTTGTGGAAAGAAAAGTGGCAACATGTATGACAATTATGATGCGAAAAACGTATCGTCCAAACAAAGCAAACTCAATCTTGAAAGTTTGACTCCAAGCCTAAACCTTATAAACTACTAATAAATTTCACTTTAATTGTAAAAACACTCCTTAACACATCCACTTGGCAATCCACTGATTCGATAATCTCCATATTGAGTTCTTGTCAATTTCACAACACGTAAACCAAAATGCCACATCACGCGGCGGATTTCATTGTTTTTTCCTTCAAAAATGATTATTTTTAGAGTATGATATGATTTTTTCACACCAACATTTCTATTTTCTTCAATGAAAATTAGCATTTTTCCGTATTCAATTCCTTCAATTTTGATGCCATTTTTCAAGTCGGCAAGTTGTTCTTTTTTCTTGTCATCAAGCTCACCAAGCACACGAGCATAATAAACACGCCTCAATCTTGTCTTTGGCATTTCCATTTTGCGAGCAACTTCTCCGTTGTTTGTCAACAAAATAAGTCCTTCTGTATTCATGTCAAGACGACCAATCGTCATCAAACGCCCAAATTTGCTTGGAATAAGTTCAAAAATCGTCTTGCGACCCTGTGGATCTTTGTTTGTAGTGACATACCCAGCAGGTTTATTCATCATGTAGATTTTTGTTCTTATCGGTTTGTTTGCGATCGCTTTTCCATTGACCGCAATCTCGTCATCATAGCTCACCAACTGCGTCAAATCACGACATTCAATGTTGTTAACCTTGACTTTTCCATCCATGACAAGTTTTTCGGCATCCCTTCTGCTCGCAACGCCAAGGATGGCCAATCTTTTTGCTATTCTGTCCTTCTCGTTTTTCTTTTCAAAACTTCCTTTTCTCTTTGGATTGCTAAACCTTTTTTTACCAAACTTGTTAGGTTCCATGCATCAACATGAAAACATCAGTTATTATTTGCAAGAAAATGTTGCGCGGCGCGGAGCGCATTTGGCCGACGAGGAACGAGGCGCAGCCAAATGGCGAGGGCGTGGCCTCGGGCAGCGCAACACAACTCTTGACAATAATAAACTGCTTATTACTCACCAAATGTTGGTCCCATCGTCTAACGGTTAGGACAGCAGATTCTCATTCTGCTAATAGGGGTTCGATTCCCCTTGGGACTACCATTAATTGGTCTTTTTCTTGCTCTCCTTTACTGCCGATGGAATAACCGAACCAATCACTTTTACGCTTTGTGAAACTGGCAGATAAACATGGAACATTGCCATTTTCTTACCTTGATTTTTTACTGTTTTTATGGCCGCTTGATATTCCTCAATTGTGTTAATTTTCATGTCATTAATTTGCACAATTATGGTTCCGACAGTTAGCATAAACATTGGCTCATCATTGTCTTTTATGGCAGCTACAATCACACCCCCATCAATGTCTTTATTTAGCTTGTAATCACTGTGCATTTTTCGTGTCAACAGTTTCAAAGATGCAATTCCATCATCAAGTTCAAGTGCTCCAACCTCGCCTTTTTCAAGCTTCTCCATTGACTTTGTGTCCATCGCCTTAACCTTGAAATTCATTTTTTGTCCCAATCTCAAAACCTCAATATTATATGTTTCACCGGCCATGACTTTTGCGTTCAACTTTATCAATGAGTTTTGATCTTTAACTTCTTCACCATTCATTTTGAGATACACATCACCGCGCTTTATACCTGCTTTTTCAGCTGGTCCATCCTTGATAACCTTGTGGATTAAAAGTCCTGTATTTTTCTCCATGCCAAGAGTTTTTACATCCCATGGTTCAAGTTCTGCTACTGAAATACCAAACAATCCGCGAGCAATTTTCTTGCCCTTTTTCAGCTTCGGAACCAAATCCAATGCGGTCTTGGCAGAAATTGCAAAGTTCATTCCTTGCGTGGCTTCGTAGCCCCAATCGTTAATTCCAACAACTTCTCCGTTCAAATTGAATGCAGGGCCGCCAGAATTTCCATGCGTTACCGCGGCATCTATTTGAATGAACTCGCCAACACCGCCTGGACGAAACCCATCTCTTGACTTACCAGAAACTATTCCAGATGACACAGACCATTTGTATCCAAGAGGTCCTCCAATTACTATAACAGTGTCTCCGACTGCCACGCTGTCGTTTTTATCAAATGGTACAGCCAAGAATTTCTCGCCCTTGTTTGGTTTGATTTTCAATACTGCCAAATCAGCGCTTTCATCGCTTCCGACAAGTGTTGCTTTGTATTTCTTTCCATTATGTGTCTCAACATCTATGTCCTGCGCATCATCAATTACGTGGTGGTTGGTGACAATATATCCGTCCTCACTAATAAAAAAACCACTTCCGCTTGCCAATGCCTTTATCTTTTTTGGCGGAAAAATTTCTCCCTCGTATGCAGTCAACAAACCATATCTAATCTGCTTGTCTACCTCTTGCAACGAAACAACTTTGATATGTACTACCGACGGCAACAGCTTTTGCACAAGTTTGTCATAACTGTGATTTTGACTGTTTAGTTCTTGACTCATTTGCTGTAAGCTCTGTTGAAAACCTGGAATTAGCGTTTGCTCGCCTTGCTCTTTTGATGCAATTGGTGCGGAAGTTTCTATTTGATCTTCCTTTTTTTCTGTCTTCTCTTCTTTGACATCTTCCGTTTTCTCCTCTTTGGTTTCATCTGTATGTTCTTCGCTCTTGACGTCATCTTCTTTCTGCTTCTGATTATCTTTTACAGCTTCTGTTTGCTTGCTTGCCTCTATTTTGGAACCTTGTTCTGCTTTTTTGTTGTTGTAAACAGACCATGCAACAATAGACACTGCACCCATCAAAAAGCAGCACAGGAATACAAGCACTTTTCTTGCAAATTTTCTTATCATAACACAATTTTTTCTTGCATTACATTATTGTCAAATTATTTTACTTTTTCAACTATTTAGTGATTTTTTTCTTCTTATGATTGCAATTCATCAAAATAGGGCAAACATATAGCAAGCAAGATATTGCTCCAAATGTGCCCGCATTGAAAACACTTCCCCTACCATAAGAAGGTGAGACATACCATGCAAATGCACAAACAGATATACCAAAGAGGTATCCTAACACAAACTTGATATGGTTCATTTTCTTGCTATACCACTCTATTGCAACAAGCGACAAAATGCATCCGATCAGTCCAACAATGCACTCAAACCATGTGTGATGTCCACCTGCAACACATATAAATGTTTCAACGGCCATGAAAAATACAAGCCATTTCATGCATAATTTTTTGTCTTTTAAAAGGCAATTCATACAACAATACGCGGTCAACGGAATAATCCAACAGTGACTTGAAGGAAATGCAAACGTGTTCGGATTGACAGGATGTGGAACTCTGAATAATGCTTTTGCCAAAATTGACATAGCCAATGCAATGAATATTGTGAAAAATATGTTAAACACAGCTTTGCTGTTTTTTTTATACTCAATGACTAAAAACGGAAGAAACGTTAATACAATCATAAAGTGATTATACTTATTTAGCGCGCTGGCAAAGAGTTTGATTAAAGACATAACTCATTGGTTGATTTGAAAAATTATTGTCAATACATTCCTTGCCAAGAACCATTGCTCGCATTTAATCCTTTAGGGGTTTGTGATTTTACTTCCTTATAGTCATTTTTGCTGGCGCAAGGACAAGAACGAACTTTTTTCTCATTTTCCAATTTGGTTACATATTCGTTTAAATTTTGTAACAATTTATATTTATAATAATAATCCATTTCATTATAGTTTTGTCCCTTTAAATACGAAAATTTTTTTTCAAATAGTTCATCATAATGGCTATTTATTTTGTTTATGTAATCACAAAGAGACCCAAATCTTCTAACATTCAACAACTTTCCATTTTTGCAACCTTTGTTAGGATCTTTGTCCCAATGTAGTTTTTTTGGATTATCCTTTGATTTGCCAAGGTGTTTGTTGATTTGTTCTGAAATTTGCTTTTCTAACTGTTTAACTGGTTTTGAATACATAAAAAAACTATGATAATTTATTCTACTTATTTCATCGTCTTTTAATTTTATGTTATCAAAATAACCTTTGTTGTTGTTTTTTTGATTGCACACCATTATATATATCTTCAGCTATCTTGGTATATTCTTGATATCTATTATTCTGTTCGTCATTAACTTTTTTAAGGAATTCGGTTATCTTCATCTCCTTTTCTGTTCCATCATCAAGTTGAATTGGAATTGTTGCGAATTGTTTTCTATAACAAGTCTGAAGCAAACCGATTAATTTCCTTTCTTTAATTGTAGAATAGTCATTCTCACTGATATTTATGTGTTTCTTAATATCGGTTTCGCTTGCATATTGCCATGATTGATGCGATTCATCAGAGAATTGACCTTTAAAATTGTTCGCATTAGCTAGATCAGCATGACTATAAATCTTTCGATCATTTTCGTTACATATAGGGCCGTATAGATAATTGGAAATCATATTTTCCAATACAGAATTTCTGTCATCAACTGAATTGACCCAAATCAAGCCATTTTCTTTGTCCGTGCCGCAGCCATTGCCCATGTTTTTACCAAATAAAGCTTGTTCTTTTTTAATTTCGTCATCGTTGTCTTGTTGATTATTTTTATACACTTCTTGATCTGGTTGTATCATATCAAAGTCGTGGTACAAAAGCGTATAATCTTTGCAGTCCAACTTATTTATTTTTTTATCATTTTTCTCATTTGCAAGTTTTTTTAATTTGCCTGGATGCAACAATAGTAATATTCGCATACAATCTACCAAATTTCCAATTGAATATTTTTTTAACATTGATATCCCATCAGTTTCTGAATTATATGTTATATTATCATCAATATCTTTTATAAATTCTGATTGTTTGCACTTAAGTGACATGACTCTTCCATTATCAACTTCTGTTAAACCTTTAAATTCAAAATCTTCCCCTTTTTTTAGTTCTTCTACATAATCTTTATAATCAACCAGATAACAATTTGGAATTTTTTCGACTATCTTTTCCATTTCTTTCTTATCATTTTGTCTTATCATTCGACTATCATAAACCAATATGCAAGAATCTCCTTTTTTATTCATTTTTTCGCATTCTCCTTTCAATGTTGCTACATAATTAACGACTGCCCTTTCTCCGTTGCGTTTTTTTGTGTCTTCATATGTTAATGGTTTTCCATTCTCATTTTGATAATGCACTTCTCTTTCTGTTGGCAAACCACTGCCAATCCACATCATCAAATGCGTTGTACCTTTTGGAACGCGATAATTGTTTACTTTTTTATTTTCTTGCATGTGAAAAAAAACTAAAACACACTATGATAACAAAAAAAAAAAAAAAAAAAAA
>JAFUUN010000100.1 GCA_017477855.1 Rickettsiales bacterium
AAGAAGTAAAAGAAAATGGATATTGTTTTATTCATCCTTATGATGATGTGAATACAATAGAAGGACAAGCGACTTTAATGGAAGAAGTTAAAGCACAACTTGCAGAAAAAGGTGAAAAATGCGATTTAGTGTTTTCTCCTGTGGGAGGAGGCGGTTTAATATCAGGAATAATAAATGTTGTTGAAAAATACAATATGAACACGAAAGTCGTAGGTTGTCAAACTGAATTATGCCACCCTCTTACAAAAAATTTTGAGAAAAATGAAAATTTAGAAAGCCAAATAGATAAAACAAAAGAAGTAATCACCGATGGTTCGCTTGTCAAAAAACTTGGAAGTTTAACATGGAATATAATAAATAATGCCTACAAAAATGGTGAGTTCGCTCTTGAAGTTTTGGAGAATGACAAGGTTTTATATTGCATGGGAATGGCTAAAATAGAACACAACATTGATGTTGAAGGAGCCGGCGGATTGTCATTTGCTGGTTTTTTGCAATATGTAAAAACTCACGATGTAAAAAATAAAAATGTTGTATTGGTTAATTCTGGTGGAAATGTGCTGCCGGAGATGCAACAAAAAGCAATTGCTTTTTATAAAAAAAACAGATCTGTTTTAGTGTAAGTTTATGTCAAAAATCAGTGAATTTGTGTCGTTAGGGCATCCTGACAAGATTGCTGACTATATTAGTGAGTTTATTCTTGATGAACTTATAAAGCAGGACAAAGACACAAAATACGCTCTTGAGGTGCAGATTAAGGATCATCATGTCTGTCTTGGTGGCGAAATAAGCACTAACGCGGAAGTTGATTATGATGAATGCGTGAAACGTGCAATAGAAAGTATCGGCTATACAAAAGAGTATAATGAATATTGGGGCAAGGATAATACTATTGATGTTAATAGATTGTGTGTGACAAAGTGCATAAATAAACAATCCAATGAGATTTTTCAAGGAGTAGAAAGAGAGGGATGGGGCGATCAGGGTATCATGTTCGGTATGGCTGTGAATTTACCAGAATGTGATTATTTATCTAAGGACTACTTTCTTGCAAAAAAAGTCAATAGGTTGTTATTCAACAAGGCACAAAATTGGAAAGATGAAGATTTAAAACTTGGTTTGGATATTAAAAGTTTGGTTGTGTTTGATGAGAAGAGCAATCAAATTAAAAAAATCATTGCGGCGGTTCCTACAAAAAGCAATGATACCAAACATATTGAGGATTTCATACGCGAGAATATTAGTGGTGATTACGAATTGATAGTAAACGGTACTGGGTGCTATGTTCAACATTCTTCTATTGCTGATGCAGGAACAACTGGTAGAAAATTGGTTGTGGATTTCTATGGTGGCGGTTCTAATATTGGAGGAGGAAGCCCTTGGACAAAAGATGGAACGAAGGCAGATTTAACTTTGAACTTATATGCAAGGAAATTGGCATTGGATTTTGTAAAGAAAGAAAAAGTTAATTTTGTTAAGGTTGCTATTGCTTGCTGTATAGGAAAAAGTGATTTAGATATTACATATTTTGATGATAAAAACAATGAAATTTTGAATTATCAAGATGACAAAAAAACATCTGAACTTATAGCAATGTTCGGTCTTGATAAGCCAATATATGCTTCGCTGTGTGCTAATGGATTATTTAGTAAAATTGTTTGATTGTAGGTTGTATGAATAAGTATAACTCCTCCATCTTTGGAGATGCTGAAATGGGTGGTGCAAGGGCACTATTTAACGCATGCGGGAAGTATGAAAAGAAGCCAATTATTGCGGTTGTGAACTCATACACGAGCTTTGTCCCGGGGCATGTTCATTTGCAAGAAGTTGGGAAAATGGTTTGCAAAAAACTGGAAAAACTCAGTGTAATTGCAAAAGAATTCAATACAATAGCGATATGTGATGGTATAGCAATGGGTCATGAAGGAATGCAATATAGTTTGCCATCAAGGGAGATAATCGCAAACTCGGTGGAATATATGTGCAAAGCTCACAGAGTTGATGGTATGATTTGTATTTCAAATTGCGATAAGATAACGCCCGGCATGCTGATGGCATCAATGAGGTTGAATATTCCTACTGTGTTTGTATCAGGAGGAGCTATGGAAGCGGGTGATGTCAAGGACGACAAGGGCACTAAAAAAGCTGACTTGGTTGATGCAATAGTTGTGTCTGGTGGTGATGCCGATGCTGCAACAAAACAGGATTATGAAAATAATGCATGCAAGACATGTGGTTCTTGCTCTGGAATGTTCACAGCAAATTCAATGAATTGCTTACTTGAAGCAATAGGTCTTGGACTTGCTGGAAATGGCACACTTTTAGCAACACACAAAAACAGAAAAAAAATGTTTTTAGATGGAGCAAAATTGATTGTGAAAAATGTTAAAAAATATTACGAAAACGGCGACGAAAGCGTATTGCCAAGAAGTATTGCAACAAAAAAAGCATTTGAAAATGCAATGGCTCTTGATATTGCAATGGGCGGTTCAAGTAATACAATATTACATTTGTTGGCTATTGCAAATGAGGCAGAAGTTGATTTTACACTTGACGATGTTGACAGATTGTCAAAAAAAGTTCCTGTTTTGTGTAAAGTTGCTCCAAATTCAAGTTATCATATTGAAGATGTGCATAGAGCAGGTGGCATAAGTGCGATTTTGATGGAATTATACAAAGCGGGGGTATTGAATGTAAAATGTAAAACCATAACAGGTAAAACAATTTTGAAAACAATAAAAAACAATGATTTATTGAGTGAAAAAGTTAGTGAAAGTGTGAAAAAGTTTTATTTATCCGCGCCGGGAGGAATTAAAACAACAAAAGCATATTCTCAAAATTGCTATTATAAAGAGCACGATTTAGATAGACAATCTGGTTGTATTCGTTCATTTGAAAGCTGCTATTTTAGAGACGGAGGTCTTGCTGTTTTATATGGAAATTTAGCAAAAGAGGGGTGTGTTGTAAAAGTTGCAGGAGTTGATGAAAGTTTGTTTTATTTCAAAGGAAAAGCAGTGGTTTTTGATAGTCAAGAAGAGGCCTGCAAAAGGATTTTGGCAAGACAAGTCAAGGCAGGTGATGTTGTGGTGATTAGATATGAAGGTGCAAAAGGAGGCCCCGGTATGCAAGAAATGCTTTATCCAACAAGTTTTTTGAAATCTGTGGGACTTGGTAAAAAATGTGCTTTAATCACAGATGGGAGGTTTTCCGGTGGAACATCTGGGTTGTCAATAGGTCATATTGCCCCAGAAGCACAGGAAGGCGGGCTGATTGCATATGTTAAAAATGGTGACGAGATTGAGATTGATATTAAAAACAGGAAAATTGAACTGCTTGTTTCAAAAGAAGAAATTGAAAAACGAAAAGCAGAGATGCTGTTAAAACCAAATAGAAAACGGGTTGTCTCAAAATCGCTTGAAATTTATGCAAAGTGCGTTTCAAATGCGAGCAAGGGTGCAGTGTTAGGATGATTTTATATGACAGAAGCAGAGTTTAATGACAAATTGGCGCGGGCCAAGGTTTTATTTGATAAGAAAATCAAGGCAGAGGCAGAGAAATCCGTGCCATTTGCAAATTATGTAGCAAGCAAAAAAAGTGGAAATACAATTTATATTTCAGGCCAGTTGCCACGCGATTTGCTTGATGGCAACAAGGTTATCATTGGCAAGGCAGATAACAATAACAACATTTTTGATGCTAAATATGCGTCTGCAATGTGTGCTATGCAGGTTTTGTTGGTATTGAAAAATGAAATTGGTGATTTGAAAAAAGTAAAATCTTGTGTTCAGTTGCAGGTGTTTGTTAATTCTGCACCGGATTTTATAAATCAACACTTGGTTGCAAACGGAGCTTCTGATTTGGTTTGTGAATATCTTGAAAAGTCGGTAGCACAGCATACAAGATGCGCGGTTGGTGTCGCTACATTGCCACTTGGTGCACTTGTTGAGGTGGGTGCCGTGTTTGAGATATAGCTTTATCATCTATGTTTATATTTGACAAATATATTTTTACTGATTTTCCAAACACGAGAACCTATTTAAATATATGAAAATTAACAGAAAAATAGTGATTAGCACAGCTTTTTTAGTAGCTTTGTTGTTTGTTGCAATTATTGTTAGTTTTAGCAGAAAGCCATCAAGTTTTTCAACAAAAATGCCAGCCAATACTATCATCAAGGCAAAAATAAATGATGTCATTCACACGGACAAGCAATATAAGGACGTGAAAGCCAAAGTTTCCGCGAATGTTTTGGATAAAGATGGAAAGACTGTCATCCCGGGAGGGTCAATCTTGCTTGGCGACTATGCAATTTACAGTCACGGTGGCAACATGGCAATATTATTTCGTTGGAAAAAAGCAGTTCTTCCAGATGGCA
>JAFUUN010000101.1 GCA_017477855.1 Rickettsiales bacterium
AGAAATTTTTTGATACAACACTCCCCGCCACTGCTTTGTTTTATAGAGTTTGGAATTTTAGGGTTTGGAATTTCTATTTTCCAATCCTCGTCTAAATAATTTTTATGTTCTGATTTGTTAAATTCTTCTACCAGTTTACAAATCCTTTCTTTAAATTTTTCAAAACTCAGAAGTTCTAATTTTTGCGTTTTCATGTCCCTAAATAATATTTTATCTTTTCCCATCTTCTTTTTCTGAACATTTATAATTTGTTGCATACAATCTACTATTAGTTTCAGCTGTTTGCCTCTTTTGCTATCTTTAACACTATCATCATCAGTTAAACTTATAAACATAGATGCAATATGCATTTTTTCATTAAAACTGACAATACACTCATTCAAAGACACTTTTGTTTTCATTTTTTTTGTCAAATTATTATAATTTTCATCTAACTTAAATTCTTCATTATCATCATAGGTAAATTCTATTCTGTCATCATCCGCAGAAATGCAAAAACCACTGATACTATCTGGATTATCAACATTATTATAACAACTATGAAATTCCATCAAACCATAATCCGGTTTTGCACATTCAGAGTATCCAATACTTTCAAAAGACAACGAATTTTTATCAATTTTCCCCTTATTTACAAGTTTGTATATTTTCTTAGCTTTTTTTAGATGTTTGTTTAGTGTTTCCGAATCTTTAAATACATGTTTCTTTGCATATCGTTCTAATTGATTGTCATTTATTAACTGTCTATTAACAAAATTACTTTCACTTACTTTTATAGCTTCTTCTTTATTCATTATATCTACAATTCCTTTCAAGTCCTCTTCTTTATCAATAATACCTAATTCATTTGTTTTCTTTGTACCGTCTTCGTTATTACGTTGTCCATCACTTTCGAAATAATAACCACTATTCACATTTCTATCAAACATTTGTTTATAATAGTATCCATCATCAAATACATATCCGATACAACTGTAAGATTTCACATTCATCTTTCCGTTGTTTTCATATTGTATTGTGCACTTCGTCGTTTGTTTATCGTTGTTTTCTTTGTCTTTTGCATTTTTAAAAAAATTTTTGTAGTTTTGCTCTATATTAATTCCGTTGTAATAGGCTCCAACGCCACCAATCATGTGAGTTAACATATAATTATGTTTGCCTTCTTCTGTTTTTTTTATTCCATAGGCCTCCAGTTCGCTTTTGTCTATTCCTTCCATGTTATAAAGGATAACAAAAAAAAAAAACAATCAACTTTTTTTACAGATACTCGTCATTTCTTTTCTATTGATTATTACATTGTTATGAAGTTCATGGCGATGTACAACAGCAATATCAATTTAAAGTTTGGTTGTAATGCGATGTATGTTTGGATGTGCCGAATAATTATCCCAACTTCTCCTTCACGAGTTTGTTAACGGTTGCTGGGTTAGCTTTGCCGCCCATTTTTTTCAAAGTTTGTCCAACAAAAAAGCCAAATAATCTGTCATTGCCACCCTTGTATTTTTCAACTTGCTGTGTGTTTTCTGCAATCACTTCGTCAACTGCTTTGGCGATTGCATCTACATCGTCAATCTGTTTTAGGCCTTTTTCATTGATAATATCACTGGCGCGCTTACCACTTTCAAGCATATCATCAAGCACATCTTTGGCAATTTTTCCACTAATTGTTCCGTCCTTCAAATTATCCATAAGTTCAATCAACATGTCCGCAGAAACACCACATTCTTCCAGCGACTTTTGCAGCTTCCCAAGCCGCCCGAAGAGCTCCGTGAGCATCCATGTGGACGCCGTTTTGACATCATGCTTTTCAATCAATTTGTCAAAGTAATTTGCATAATTTGCGTTCTGCACCAAGAATTCATTTTCCTTCTGTGAGAGCCCTATTTTAGCATATCGCTCGGCCTTTTGCTCTGGCAATTCTGGCAAATTCTGTTTGACTTTTTCAATTTCCTCGTCTGTAAGAATGATTGGCAACAAGTCCGGATCAGGAAAATATCTGTAGTCCACCGCATCTGCCTTGTCGCGCATGAGCTCCGTGCGCCCTGTTTTGGAATTAAACAAACGCGTTTGCTGTGACACTTTTTCTCCGCTGTCAATTATCTCCACCTGCCGTTTTGCCTCGTATTCAACGGCCTGCGCAACAAAACGGAACGAGTTCAAATTCTTGATTTCGCACCGCGTGCCAAACTCTTTTCCATCCACAGGCATGACTGACACGTTTGCATCACACCTGAATGTGCCTTTTTCCAAGTCAGCCAGAGAGGTATTGGTGGCTCTCAAAATTGCTTGCAGGGCTTTCAAATAGGCCACAACCTCTTCTGGATCGCCAAAATCTGGCTCAGTGACGATCTCAATCAGAGGCACACCGCTGCGATTATAGTCAATAAATGAGTGCTCTTCATCGCGGTCGTGAATGAGTTTTCCTGCATCCTGTTCAATGTGCGCACGATTGATGCGGATTGTCTTTTTTGTGCCGTCTGGTAGCTTTATTTCTAGTTTTCCATTGCTGACAATTGGCTCGTAGAACTGTGTAATTTGATATCCTTGTGGTAGGTCTGGATAGAAATAATGCTTTCTGTCAAATCTGCTGATCTTGTTTATTGTGGCATTCACGGCAAGCCCAAATGCAATTGCCTTTTCCAGCACTCCGCGGTTTAGGACAGGCAATTTTCCGGGTGTGGCAATGTCAAACAGGCACACATTTTGGTTAGCCGGACTTGCAAATTTGTTGGCCCCCTGTGAGAAAAGTTTTGTGTTTGTATTCAACTCCGCATGCGTTTCAAGCCCAATCACGACCTTGTAATCACAGCTTTTGCCCTTGATAATCATGTCTCACAATTTTCTTCCTTTTTTAATTTGCAACATTTATCTGTTGCGAGCCCGAGGCCACGCCCTCGCCATTTGGCACCGCTACGCTCCTCCTCGCTGCGCTCGGCGGCCAAACGCGCTCCGCGCCTCGCAACATCAAATTATTATTTTTTTGCTTTATTTGCCTCTGCGCGCTTTTCCTCAAAGAATTTCTCAAATCCAGCTATATCCAGCTTTTCAACGTTCTTTTTCACTCTATCATAAATGAAATCAAACACTTTGGCCTCTTTAATTGCAAAACGGATGTAGTTACGCATTTGTTCATCTTTTTGAAGCTGTTCCAAAACTTTATTCACGTCCATTCCGCCACGGATTGCGTCCTGAGTGGCGGCGCTTGAAACCTCATCATCGGTGACTTCAATGGCGTTTTCTTTTGCAATTGCATCGGTCAAATAGAACGAAGCATAGCTTTTCTCTAAGCTTGATAAAATAGCCTTTCTTGCATCTTTTTCATTGAATTTCTTGTCCTCCTTGTGAGCTTCTTTTTCTTTATCTAAGCGCTCTTCAAGCTCCTTTTCAATTACACTCTCAGGCAAATCAAACTTGTTTTTCGCAATAATTGTCTCAAAAATTTCGTCCTTCAAAAAACCTTTCATTTGGCTTTCGTAGAAGTTTTTCATGTTTGTGAACAACAATTCGCGGACTTTATCCATGCTTTCAAAACCGATTTCCTTCGCAAACTCTGCGTTTAATTCTGGCAATGTTTTGACAAATACATCGTTGATTTTCACCGAGAAAATTGCTTCTGTGCCAGCTAATTCAGTGGAGTGATAAACCTCTGGGAATTTCACTTTTACCTCAACACTATCACCTTTTTTGTGTCCAATCAAAGCATCTTCAAATCCAGCTATGAATGCATGGCTACCGATCTCTAATTTGTAGCCCTTTGCAGCACCACCAGGGAATTCCATGTTTGTATCAGCTCTTCTACCAATAAAATCAATGTCAACCAAATCTCCTGTCTCAACCGACTTTCCACTCTCGTCAAGGCTATGTTTCGCCATTCTTTCTCTAAATCTTTCAACTTCTTTGTTCTTGTCGTATTCGCTCATTTCAAGCTCCTTGACGTTGAATGTGAACTTCTCGTAATTAATCTTTGGCACCTCTGGCTTTTTCACCAAACGAACAACTACATTGATGTCTTTGTCCTTTTTTATCTCACTTGCAACTGTGACCTCTGGTGACACCGCAAGATTATATTCCTCATCTTTGACAATCTCATCGATTGTTTTTCTGATTTCACTGTTAACCGCACGGTATAAAGCGTCTTCGCCGTAGTGCTTTTCAACCACATCAATAGGTGCATGACCGTTCCTAAATCCATCCAAGTGAACTCTCGCCTGTATCTTTTTGAGCTCTTCGGAGATTGTATCCTTCAAGTCATCACCGTAAATTGTAATATTCCACTCATTGGTTAAACTGTCAACCTTTTTTGCTAATTTTCTTTTCGCAACCATATACAAAATAATAAACATCTAAGTGCGATTGAAGGGACTTGAACCCTTACACCTTGCGGCACAAGGACCTAAACCTTGCGTGTCTACCAATTCCACCACAATCGCAACTTCAAGAGTTGATAATCATTTTTATTTAATTGTCAACAAGATAAAAAAATGTTGCGCCGCCCGAGGCCACGCCCTCGCGGTTTGTAT
>JAFUUN010000102.1 GCA_017477855.1 Rickettsiales bacterium
CCTTGTTTTTAATGGCAGATAATTGTCAAGATGTGTTGTGCTGCCCGAGGCCACGCCCTCGCGGTTTGTATTTCGCTCCGCTTCGCAGAACAACATTCAACAATAAAACCATTGCTTTTTATTTCACACATTTTTACTTCACCCCAAATGAACGGCAAGGAGCTACAAACACAGATTTTATTCAACAAAAACTATCTTGAAAAGCTGCTGGAAAAGTTGACTGTTGGAAACGGAAGAAGCATTCATCTCAACGCCGTGGCTGGCAAACTTAAAACACGGTTAGACATCACTGATTTGGCGCTGTCATGTAAAGATAACTTCCTTGAACAGGACAATTTGAGTAGCAATTTCATAAAGACATTGCTGTCAAAAAGCAAGTTCAAGTTTGCAATATCAAATGCAGATATAACCAACGGAATTAGTGGGCTGACAAAGGAAGAACAACAAAATTCGAAGGAAAAAGGCACAACAGTTGCCAAGCGCCTTGATGGCATCACCATTGAAAATGAGGACAAATTTCTTGAAACTGGTATAAAAAACTTCGGTTTTGGTTATCCTCTGCTCGTAAAAAAGGACAGAAAAAGTCAAGGCAAAGTTATCGTGAGCCCAGTGTTTATATGGTCTCTGGATATACAAAAATCAAACACAAAAAACGAATGGATAATCACAAAAACGGAGGACAACGCCATCAAAGTCAACGAGATGCTGATTTCACACATCAAGCAAGACGAGGGTATTGATATACAGAAATTGTCAGACGAGTTGGACGATGACATCTTGCAGGAAAATGAGGTGTTGGCCTACTTAAATACGCTGTTGAAGACACTTGATGTCAGTGAAAAAGTAGACAAAATTGACCTCGTAAAATGTCCTTTAACCAAAGAGACAATAGACAAACAGGCAAGCAAGCCATTCATCTTGTGGAGCGGTGTTTTTGGGCTGTATAGCTCACAGAAGGACAGCATCATTGAGAATATCAAGGAGCTGATGGACAATGCGGAGCTCTTCAACGAGAAGTCCTTAAAAATAGAGCCATTTCAGAACGAAACAGTGGTTTCTGTTGACATTGACCCAAGCAAGAGCCAGATTATAGACACACTCAATGAAGATGAGTTCAAAATCATCCAAGGACCTCCGGGAACAGGCAAGTCGCAGGCCATTTCTGCTATCATCGCAAATGCACTTTCAAACGGCGCAAAAACGCTTGTCGTGTGCGAAAAAAAGACAGCTCTGGACGTCCTCGTCAACAATCTCATCAAGGAAAAACTGGACACTTACAGCATCGTGATTGATGATGTTATCAAGGACAGAAAACTCGTGGTTGAGAAGGCGCGCGACATCTGCGAGCTCAATCAGGCATCAGCCCGCAGCTTTGACAAGGAATCATTTTATGATACCTATGACAAATATTTGCAGTTGAAGGAGGAGATAAACAACTCATACAAAGAGGCAAGTAGGCCAATTTTTGGTGGCAAAAACTGGAAGCAACTGATCGGATTGTATTTGAAATATTCGCGCACAACAAACAGCAAACAGGCCATTGATGAGTTCAAAAATGTGGAATTCAGGTTTTCTGAAACGGAATTGACGTCCTACACGACCGCTCTAATGGAGGGTAAAATCCTATATGGAGAGGTGAAGGACATTGACAAGTCCACTTTTGATTTGATTAATTTCAATGATTACGGCGACAGAATTACAGCCAAGGAGAGCATTGATTTGAGTAATAAAATAGCAGACACGCTGGCAAAGTTGAAGCAGATGCAGGAATATACCAAGTCATCTGATTTTAGGTTTGATAATTTGTCGGTTGCGTCCTCTATTGAAGACATCCAGCAGCAAATTGACAAGACAAATGAGGTTATCTCCGCGGCCGATGAGTTGTGCGAGAAGTATAAAGTTGGCATGGAGCTTGAAGGAGACAAATTTGATAACAAGGAGATTGGCTTTTTGGGCTCATTTTTCTCGGCCAAGACATCGCAGGCACACAGTTTAATTAAGTTCATCAAGGAGACATACGGCAACATCGTGCAGTCAGGTATTCTCGGTGAAAAGTGCAAAAGCTGGGATGATTATGTGAAAATAGGCGAACTTATTGGCTATTTGAAGGACAAACGACCCGCTTTCACAAGCCGCATCGCACAGTGCAGGACAATCATAGAGTGCATTGATAAAATCAAGGAGACAAATGATTTTGTGGGCAGCAATTTCAGTTCGGCGGATGACTTACGCGCAGCCAGCGGAGACATTTCAAGATATAGCGAAGCGCTTGAAAAGAAGATAAACCAGCTGGATTTTCTGCGGAATAACCTTGACAAAGTGGAAAGTTGCAACAGATGGTATAAGTTCAAAAATGGCAACAAAGAGGTTGTAGAGATACTATTGAAGCACCCTGCCGAGCAATGGAAAGATCTGTTTTTGGTGGCGTATTATTATTATTTGCTGTTGGATTTCTGCTCCAAATCAAAGTGCGGATTTAACAAAAACGAGACAAGTTTGCGCCTGCTGGGACAGCTATATCAGCAGTTGCAGAATGAAATGGCCAAGAAAATCACTTACTACTGGCACAGGCGGCGGCAAATTGCAATCAATGCGTATGAGGAGAAATACGGCTTCAACAGCGTGTTCTCACTGCGTAAAAACCAGAAATTTGGCAAGCGTTTAACGCTAAAACAAATCATCAAATTGGACTTTGAAAACTTCACGTCAATGTTCCCGGTTGTGATGGTAAATCCGATTGTCGCAAACACAATTTTACCATTGGAGCAGGGCATTTTTGACCTCGTAATCTTTGACGAGGCCAGTCAGCTACGCATTGAGGATACCTACACGTCAATCATTCGTGGGAAGTATAAAATCATTGCAGGAGACAAACACCAGATGCCGCCAAGCAACTATTTTGCGAGCAACGTGGAGTATAGCAGCGATGACGAACTTGATTTGCGCGAGGAACTGCAACTTTATTCGGAGAGTTTGCTGTCGTTTGCGGAGAGCTTGAAATACAAGAACATGTCGTATTTGGATTTCCATTATCGTTCCAAGCACCCTGCGCTCATCAACTTTTCAAACTGCGCGTTTTACGGTGGAAACCTCATTCCTCTGCCAGCCATGCAGGAATATACGCCGATAATCGTGAAGGAAGTTGGTGGGATTTACAAAGATGGTGCTGGTTCGGCACAGATAAATACGAAGGAAGCAGAAGAGGTTATTCAGGTTTTGAGCTCTATTGAAGCCGACAAAAACGGCATCATGCCATCAGTTGGAATTGCAACTTTTAACATCCACCAGAGGAACTGCATCAAGGAGCTGCTCTACAAAACAGCTTACGAGAACGAACAATTTTCCAAGAAATTGGAGAAACTACAAGCAAGCGGACTTTTTGTGAAAAATCTTGAAAATATCCAGGGTGATGAGCGCGATATTATTATCATTTCAACTACGTTCGGTCAGGATGGAGACGGCAAGTTCTATCAAAAGTTTGGATCAATCCTTACGGACAATGGCTACAAGTTGTTAAATGTGCTGATTACACGTGCAAAAAAGCAACTGTATTTGATAACGTCAATACCGCAGAATTACTACTCCAAGTGGCAGATGATGCTTGATGAGAAGAAGGAAAACAATAAGGCAGGGCTGCTGTATGCGTATATTTCATATGCCAAGGCCATATCAAACAAGGACGTTCAGGTGGCGGAGAATATCTTGAAAACCTTGCAGCAATATAGTTATGACAAGGCAAGAAGCAATAGAAATAATACAGTTAATGATGGTGAACTTACTGAAAACTGCTTTGAGGAGGAGATTTATAACGAGCTTGCAAAGATTGTTGAACCAGAGTGCATTCATGCGCAATATAAAGTTGGGGGTTATCGCTTGGATTTTATGATTGAAACCAATGGCAAAAAGGTGGCAATAGAATGTGATGGAAAGTCATATCATCAGGGCGAACAGGCATATGCTGAGGACAAACAGCGGCAGGAGTGGATAGAGAAATTTGGATATAGTTTTTACAGGATTTGGTCCACAAATTGGTTTGAGAATAAGGATAGAGAGGTTGAGAAGTTGAGGAACTTTCTTGAAAAAATATAATCTAATTGTTGCGCGGCGCGGAGCGCATTTGGCCGCCGAGCGTAGCGAGGAGGAGCGTAGCGGTGCCAAATGGCGAGGGCGTGGCCTCGGGCGGCGCAACATCAATCAATTTTTTGCTATATCGTAATTATAAATCTCATCATCTGTAATTGCTTTGTCATCCATGTTGTTAAGTTTGACAGATGAAAGAAGTGTATAAAACCCATAACATGCAGTGAAAATAACAACATTTTCAAACATTGTGTCAAATGCACGATAGCCAGCGACAACAGCAGTCACAATGCTGTCAAAGCCAAAGTCCTTTGTTGTGTTCTCAACATACATATCAGCAATGCGTGGGAACAATCTGGTGATAGGCATATTTTGCATTGCATGGACAATGAGTGAAAACAATATCGTACAGAGAATAAACACAAACAATCTCAAACGCAAATCAAGGACATATTGTATATTCTGAGTGCGGTTGGTCGGCAGTTTTTTTATGTATAACAGCGTCAATGCAAACAAAATTGTGCTTGTTGCTGTGCCAATTACGGCCTCTGTGATGGCTATATCAGGGGCTTGGAGGACGCAGTAGATAAACACAAACACGGCACTGATGATGTTTGAAATGATGACGCAAATTGCAGTGCTGGTTGTTATCATCGCATATCCCAACAGCACAAATTGCAATATTTCTACAAACAATAAAACGGACTGCATCGCTTTATGTGCGCTGTTTGGAAATTTATTGTCAAGAAAAAATCGGCCTCACCCTTGCAGGCAAGACCGACCCGTTTTTTATTTACTTATTAGAAACTTAGATCTAATAAAGACATATCACTTAACATCATCCATGATATAAGTGATATTGCAGCCATATTGCAAATTTGTATCTGAATGATATATTGCCGAGCTAACTTCATTTGCCATTTTGTCGTAGCATGACTTCAAGTGTTGTTCGTTTGTTGTATTACTTTGATGCGCGATACCACCTTTCAGAGCAAGCAACCTTCCAGTTCCGGGCCTACCATCATCAATTTTTGCATCAATTTCTGAAGCTAACTTTGATGATAAAATTGTCATTTCATTTTTTTCTGTTTTTGAATTTCCTAAGTTCATGTTAATTCTATAATTTTCAGTCCAGAAATACAGCGTTAATGCGTTGTGACCATCCAACCTATTGCGATATTGCATGTTATCCATTTCATGTGGCAATGACTTGTTGAAATACTTATTACTTCTTGCATAAAGAAAATTCATATAAGTCGTTTCTCCAAGATGATCTGTGGCCAATTTGTAATTGTATCCAGCGATTTGAATTCTTCCTGAATGATTAAATGAACTGTGGAACGTACAACCATCATTGTTGGTTATATGGCCTCTTAAAACTTTGTAATTACCGCCAGCCAGTGATGAGCCATAATTTGATTTTACAGAACTAGAAAAATAACTATTTGTCCTTTTGCTTCCATCATCAATCAAGCCACTTTTGAATAAATGATATAAAATAAGGTAGTTTGTCTGTCCGACCCAAGTATAAACAAGTTTTGGATTGCCTGGCAAAGCAGGATTTAGCCCGCCATAAAAGCAAGGGTCGCTTACTCCTGATTCATTATTGAAAATTGAATATTTTTTGCATTCTTTATAGCGTAACTCACCAGGAACTGCTCTATACGTATCATAAAACTGATGAAATGCTTTCTCATAGTAATCAAATTCAAAGATTATTCTTTGAATTTTTGCTCTATCTACTATCTGTCTTCCAACTAAAAGAGAACCAACTAATAAAGATAA
>JAFUUN010000103.1 GCA_017477855.1 Rickettsiales bacterium
ATCGAAGGAATAATTCCTATAATTAAACCTGTTAAACAAAAATTAACCTCCATTGGAAAATTTTTATTCAAAAAACTCATGTCTGGCCAGTTCGTACTTTCCCCCCAGATGACAACAATAACACGTGGTGAATTCTTATTCACAAGCTTGATTTGCATTCCAGAATTCTCATCGGGGTATTTAATTGCGTTTTCTTTGCGCCACAGGTGGGTAATTGTATAAGAAAAAACTCTTGAAACATTATGAAATGATGTTCTGGTTGGCTTTGGCATAGCTCTGATCATATCCATGTTGTAGCCATACCACATTATCCAGCAGAAAGCAAAAACAATGATTGCATCGCAGATGAATAGCTTCATCATGCGTTTTTTGTATTTGATTATGACAAACAAAAACATGGCAAACGGCACCACAATGAAAGGCATAAACCACGCCGTCATACTCAAACTTTCAAGTATATCTCCACTCTCGCGGAAACCATTAACCACATCATCAGGGGTTACTGGTACGCCTGAAAAAGAGATATAAACGCAGTTTCCGAAGATTGCTGCGAAGTAGAAAATTGCAACGAACAAAGCGATTGGTAGAGTTACAAAGGTCAGCAAAAAACAGCACAAAACGCCTACGGCCACGATTGGAATGTTGATGTTTATGCCAATGATTTTTCTTGCAACCAGCACCGCATCAGGAAGAAAAATCATCGTTCCGATTAACACAAAAGCCAGCAGGTTGTATTTAATATTTCCGCTGCTATTTCTATTTAAAAGCAAACGTTTTAAATGTGACATTATTTTCTTTTTGTTCATATCATCTCATTTCCAGTCCTGCTTTATAGAGCAATCCGCCAAGTGTTTCGTAGCCAATTTGGTCATCAAAGAATTTTGTTTTTTCACCTTTATAGAAGATGAACGGCGAGTGATTTGCGGCTGCTGTTTGATTAAACATCGCTCTGCCTTTGATGCCATGTGTATTATTTGTGCCGACATTCAAGCAGTTTTGTGCTGAAAATTTTGTTCTTGCATCGGCGTTTGTTGCAGTCAATTTTGCAACCTTCTGGGGCTTGCCGCCACGTGTTGAATTTGGTTTCAGAGCGCAAGTTTTTTCACCATCTTCACCATGACTGACAATCGCATATGCCACTGTTCCATTTTGATCTAAAAACTTGGTGCTGGCAGCATTTTTGGCCGTTGTCTCAACATCCTTGATACGAATTCCATAAGGTGGAACCTTCCATGTCTTTCTTCCGTTGTTTGTGTCTGTTGCATTTGTGTAGTTATAATAATAATACTCAATCATTGATAATGCTTGTCCTTCCTTCATTTTTTCACTTCCGCATGGATAGTCGCTGTCGCTTGATGAGCCATATGTTGTGCCAGAACGGTTTCCGCAAGCATGTTGAGGATTGGTGGCACTTTCAGTTGTATTATAATATACGGTTGTATATCCTTTTTTTGTAAACGCCTCTGGCGCACCATGATAAGTGTGAGTGTCTACTGGGTCAACCAAATGTGAAATCGTGTAATATTCAAAAAAATTTCCATACATGTCGGTTGCATCGTCCTGCGACAGGCCAAGCTCTTTAAATGGGACAATGCCATATCTGACTGTGTTATATAAATTAGCGCCATCAGTTATACCGAGACGATAGTTTGTGCCAAGATTTTCATGATATCCGGTCCCGCGTTGTTGATTAGCGGTTGTATAAATTGTCCAATTTCTTGCATCGTTATTTCCAATCACATCACACTCACTTCCAAACAGCTTTGTATCTTGGTTGTGGAGGAGGTAAGATGCTGGTGCGGGCAGCCGTTTGTGCATGGTGAAATATGTCTGCAAGGCCTGTTGGATAACCTCAATTTTCTTCTGGTTTGCTTTGTATTTGTATTTGCTATACAGTCCCGAGGATGCTTTAATACTGAGCGAAACAAGTGCACCGAGCACAGCAAGAACAACCGAGATTTCAATCAAAGTGAATGAGTTTTTAAACCGCACAATGTACGATTGGAGTGGAATAATAAATGTCAAGGTGTGGAAGTTTATTGCGCTGGGC
>JAFUUN010000104.1 GCA_017477855.1 Rickettsiales bacterium
TAAAGAAAAGTTGTCAAGTACACTCACTGTTGCAACCTGACGCATATCCATGAACTGACCATATGCCTCTACCTTGATTGAGTCCAGAAAATCAGCCCTCGCTGCACCAACATGCAAGGTTGCAAACTCCCTGACTGTATGCTCCACAATGCCAGCCATTTGTTTTGAAACGGTGTTTAAATCAAAAGTCATAATCAAACAGAAATAGTACTTTTTCGTGAATATAGCACCGCGACAATCATCTTCGTTATATTGACAGCCGTGAAAATGGAACACATAATTCCTAAAATCAGCGTAATTGAAAAGCCCTTGATGAAGCTTCCGCCAAACCCAAACAGTGCCACGGCTGCTATAACAGTGGTCACGTTTGAGTCAATAATGGTGCTGAGTGCCTTAGCAAAACCATTCTGAATTAAGTGGTTTGTTTGCGTAATGCCCTGGCGTTTCAGTTCCTTCATCTTCTCGTAAATCAATATATTCGCGTCAATCGCCATACCTAACATCAGCACAAAACCAGCAATTCCTGGTAGTGTCAAGGTAAGTCCAAAAATAGCTATTATCGCAAGAGTGAGTAGGAAATTTAAACACAATGCAAACATTGCCACGGCGCCAAGCTTTTTGTAGCGCAAAATTATAATCATTGCAACGGTTGTAAGCCCTATTATAGTAGCCAAACCTGCCTTTGAGAGAATATTCTTATCAAAAATTGAGCTCAAATGTCTGTCGTTTATAATCGTTATCTTAGCTGGCAACGACCCCGAGCGCAACAACACAGACAAGTCGGCAATCTCTTCGCGCGTGAAATTGCCAGTTATGGAGCCATTTCCGCTCAAAATTGGTGTTGTAATACGTGGTGCCATCAGCACCCTTCCATCCAGTACAATCGCCAAAAGCGAACCGACATTATTCCTCGTTATGTCCCCAAATTTCTTGGTCCCAGCTGAGTTCATCCTGAAATTTATTGCATTTGTCAGCCCATCAGTATAAGGTTGCACGTTTGTCATGCAGTCTCCGTTCAAGGTTGGTTTTTGCTCCATTAAATAGTAGAGATGTTCATCGTTGTTGCTACGCGCTCCATATTCCTCATAAACCACATAATCCTTGGCAATTTTGTCAGGTTTTTTAACAAAAATGTGGCGCCTATCCATCAGATGGAAAGTCAATTTTGCAGTCGTATTTATAACCATTTTTATCCTGCTAATATCCACTCCTTGCGGCACCAGAAGCACAATTTTGTCCGACCCATAGCGCTGTATTGAAATCTCCTTAACGCCCACGCCATCAATGCGGTTTTTCAAAATCGCAATTGCTTTATCAGTGGCATCAGAGATAATATTTTCCTTCAACCTCTCGTTCAAGATAACATCAAAAACAAGCTTTTCATCACTCTTGGAAGTAATATTGGTATTGATATTTCCTATATTTTTTCGTAGCTCGTTGAGCACATTTTTCACCTTCTCCTTGTCACCAGAAACCACCACATTTACAGCATCCACGCTGTCATTTTTTGTCTTCTTGACATCGCAATTCAACTTTTGTTCATTGCAAACAATTTTTATCGTTTCAATATTGTTATCTAAATACTCATTAATCACTCCACTGCTATCAATTGCAACGGTCAGTTGATTTCCTCCAACAATATCAATACCAAAACTGATTTTTGGCAGCCATTTTAGCTCGCTCTTACCTCTGCCATAGTAGCTAATATTTGCTGCAAAAACAGAAATGCTGCATGCAACAATAAAGAACAACACGCAACATTTTGTGGTCCGCAAAATCTCTCTCCACCTGTTGATAACCCTATAATTAGCCATCCTTACGCCAATCAATTATCCTCCTTTTTATTGTCAACATTTTCTGTTGCAACTTCATTTTTCCTTACCGACATCTTAATTACGCGGTTTGCCTCGGTTTCAAGCACCTTGAAGTGGTATCCATCAATATCAAACTCCTCATCCTTCGCCGGAATATGCTCTATTTCATTAATCACAAAACCGCCAATACTTGATACTTCTTCATTCTCAAAATTGCTGCCAATGTTCTCGTTCGCCTCAATCAAATTCATTTCAGCATCAATAATAAAGCTGCCGTCATCGCAGTGGAGACACAAATTTGGCATATCCTCGTTGTTGCTTTTAATGTCGCCGACAATTTCTTCAATAATATCTTCCAGAGTGACCACCCCCATCACCCCACCATATTCATCCACGACAAACGCCAAGACATTTCCACGCTCACGGAACTCCTGCAAGTGGCTTCTGATACTTGCATCGCCCGGCAAATACCATGGCTCGTGCAGTATTGACCGAATGTCTATCTTTGACATGTCGTTATTTTTATACAGCTCGCCCATCAGGTCGCGGATGTGCAGCACGCCAAGCATCTTGTCATCGGACTTGTCGTAAATTGGTATCTTCGAGAACTGCGTTTTCATGACTTCGTCCACAATCGCCTGCGTGCCAATGTTGATGTCCAGTGCAAACATGTCGCTACGATGCGTCATTGTGTCCTTCAAGTCAACGTCATCCATCTGTAAAACGCCACTCAACATGTCTTTTTCCTCGCCTTCCAGAGCACCTTTTTTGTGATACATCTCCACTGTTCCAAGGATGCTTTCGTTGGCATCTTCATTCTCCTCTTCATCATGGATATTCAAAATTTTCACCATGATATTTGTCATTTTATTCAGCAAAAACAAAACTGGCATGAGCGCTTTTGACAGCAAAACAAACAGCGGTGCAAAAAACATCGCAAACCTTGTAGGCTGTCTGACGGCAATCATCTTAGGGAATACCTCGCCAAAAACAAACACCAGGATTGTCATTATAATTGTAGACAGCAGAATTCCAATCTCATCCCACTCTCCAAACATGTCAGCGAACCACACGGCAGACAGCGATGATGCGGCTATATTAGCCATGTTGTCACACAAAAGAGCAATGCTTATCACCGTGTCCTTTTTGGCAAGCAGTTTTAAAGCAACGCCAGCTCTCTTATTTCCTTCCTGATTTAAGCGGAACAACTTCTCTTCCGGAGCAGACACAAAGGCCGTCTCAGCAAGAGAGCAAAAAAAGGAAAGTGCTATAAGTAAAATTATAGAAATAAGTAGTCCAGTCGGGCCCATAAAATATTAAGCACAAACTTGATCTTTTTGATCAAATCTTGATTTCAAGGCCTTAACCAGCGCGCTTACATGCCTTGAAACAGATTTTTTACTGAATAAATTATTCTTGGTTGAAATCATCGCCACACTTTCATAGCCAACAATCGCCTCCATTCCTTCTTTGTATGTCTTACAAGCTGCTACTGCCTCCCTTGCTTTACGGTAAAATGTACGTACTTTGCTCTTCTGTGCTGCATTTGCAACTGTCCTTTTCTCCGTTCTTCTAACGTCCTTTTTTGACGACTTCAAATTTGCCATATAGCTTATAGCGAGGGAGATTTTATAATTGTCAAGCATGTATTTTTAGCAGTGCTTGCATGTGCACGTTATGTGTTTATAAACTGTTTTATTTAGTTGTTTTATGGATTTTTGTTTTTTTTACTGCGTTCATAATCTCCTAAAAAAACGCACTTAATGCGTTCTTGCTTTCTTTGAGTTGCTGCTTTATATTTTCATGATTTATCTTTGAGGTTTTGTTGTTGATTGGTTTGAGTTTTGCCTTAAAAGCATTTGGGATCATTGATTTTCCGTAAAAATTTCTTGGAACAACAGGAAGCGGAGAGCTCCTATGTTTTTTTAACTTTTTGTCAACATCTCGCCTCGCTTCTTGGAATTGATTTGCTATAAATTCTCTCAATTGTCGCATATCTTTTTGCATTGCCGCAACATCTGGTGGCAAAAAGTTCTGTTGCTCTGCTTCTTTTTTTATTTTGTTGGAATATTCTAAAATATCTTTGTTTGTTATTTTATTTAGACGCACATCGTGTTCTTTATATTTTTGTGAGGTTTTTGAAGTAGCTTTTTGTTCTTGGTTTTGTATTTTTGGTTTGAAGATAACACCTTTCCTGATGTCCGTGATTTGATTAATATCCGTGATAATCGGACTTTCTTTTTCCTCTTTGTCATCAGCAATAATATATGATTGTCTTAATTCATCACCTTTCAACTTGCTGAATTGTTCACTGGTTGCTGTTCTTTTATTACCCATACTTTAAACATAATGATATTACAATATAAATATTTTTAATCAATCTATTTGACATTTAAATTTTAATTTTTCTGCTAACTTGCATTCAGTTTTATTTTTTTCAACCCAATGTTAGAGAATTTTGCAGTATTAAGTGAGGATAGTTATATCTATAATCAGGACAGAGAGGTCTATGATGCGATTGTGGCAGAGCAAAAGCGGCAAGACGAACATATTGAGTTGATTGCAAGTGAGAATATTGTCTCGCGCGCTGTATTGGAGGCCATGGGCTCGGTCATGACAAATAAATATGCAGAGGGTTATCCAGGAAA
>JAFUUN010000105.1 GCA_017477855.1 Rickettsiales bacterium
GCGCGGAGCGCGTTTGCTGGACGAAGTGGAGCGTAGCGGAGCGAGGAGATTGCAAACGGCGAGGGCGTGGCCTCGGGCGGCGCAACACCAAAATTAAGCTTTATGAAGAGGCAAGGGATAATAATTACTGGTGCGACAGGCTCAGGGAAGTCCAAGCGGGCCCTGGAAATGGCTGAGGACATCAAGAGAGCAGGGCGTTCGTGCGTGATTATCAACTGCGATGCTATGCAGATTTACAAGGAATTGCCAATTATAACAGCTCAACCAGACGCCAATGACATGGCTAAAACAGAGCACTTGATGTATGGTTTTAGATCAATTTTTGAGGAAGAAAAATATTCTGTCGGGAAATATTTACATGGCTTGCGAGCAACTATTGATTGCTTGGATAACGAATGTATTCCTATAATCGTGGGCGGATCAATGATGTATGTTGAGGCAATCATTGAAGGAATTGACGAGATACCTGAAATAGAGACAAAAATGCTGGTTGAGATACGTCATTTTTTTGAGAAAAAAAGTACAAAAGAGTTATTTCAAATTTTGCTTGAAAAGGACAAAAAATATGCGGATTTTTTGATTAAAAAAGATGTAGAAAATAACAGGCAAAAAGTCACGAGAGCCCTGGAAGTAGTGGGCGCAACAGGCAAATCAATCATGGATTTTTGGGGTAATAAAAGAAAATTATTTAATGACTTCCAGTTTGAAAAATACATCACCAGCTTGGATAGAGAAAAATTATATGAAAAAATCAACAAAAGGTTTGACAAAATGCTGCTTGAAGGTGCTCTGGAAGAGGTTAAAGCAGTTTATGAAAAAGCTAAAAAAAACAATTATGAAGAGGTTAAAAAAACACTCCCGAAGGTCATAGGTTTGCGCGAGTTTTTTGACTACTTTGATGGTTTAATAACGATTGATACCGCCATTGAAGAGGCTAAACAAGTAAGCCGCCGCTATGCAAAACGGCAACTTACCTGGTTTAGAAATAGATTTATTAGTTTCGAAACTATTTAACTGTAAGTGAAAAATTTCATTTGTCAATAGCCATCAAAAATTATTTTGGTTGATGAAATTCAACGAGCGGGTGATGGGATTTGAACCCACGACAGCTTCCTTGGCAAGGAAGTACTCTACCACTGAGCTACACCCGCATTCACGATTAGTGTTTTTGTAAAAATATAATTGTCAAGGTTTATGCTTAATCTTTATCCCAAGCTATTTTGTTGAAATCTATCCCTTGCTTTTTCATTTCCCACAGAGGCGAAATTGACCGCAAATGGTTGACTGCTTTGATGAGGTCATGAGTGAGAGCATTAACCTCCTTTTGTGTTGTAAAACGACCAAAGCCGAAGCGCATGGCGGAGTGGGCGTAATATTCATCTTTCCTCATTTTGGAGATAACATATGACGGTTGCAGATTTGCCGAGTTGCACGCCGAGCCAGTGGAGATGCACATGTTCTGAATGGCAAGCATCAAGCTCTCGCCCTCAATGTGAAGAAAACTGATATTAATGCACCCTGGGATTTTGTGCTCGCGACTGCCATTGAGATATACATCTTCCAGCTTTAAAACCTTGTCAAGAAAGCTGTCAGCAAGGCTCTGAATATGTTGTCTATCTTGTTCCATTTCTGCGTGGATAATCTGGCTCGCAAGGCCAAAGCCAACGCACAGAGGAGTTGATAACGTGCCGCTTCTTATTCCTCTTTCTTGGCCGCCGCCATGGATTATCGGGACAAGCCGCACCTTTGGTTTTTGTCGGACATATAATGCACCAATGCCCTTAGGGCCGTATATCTTGTGGCTGGAAATTGACATCAAATCAATATGCATGCGTTCAACATCCAGAGGGATTTTCCCGAATGCCTGCGCGCAATCTGTGTGGAAAAGTATGCCATGTTCGTGAGCGATATTTCCTATTTCCTCCAAATTTTGAATGACGCCCGTCTCGTTGTTGACGCCCATGATAGAGATTAGTATTGTGTCCTTGCGGATAGCATCTTTGAGCTTATTCAAGTCCAGCAGGCCGTCTATTTCTGGGTCAAGATAGGTGACTTCAAACCCTTCTGTTTCCAAAATTTTACAGCTTTCCAGCACGCATTTGTGCTCCACGGACATTGTGATTATATGTTTGCCTTTGTTTTGATAAAAGTGGGCCACGCCCTTGATTGCAAGGTTATTGCTCTCGGTTGCGCCACTGGTGAAGATAATGTCGTCCGCGCTCGCATTTATGACTTTTGCAATCTGCATGCGCGCATTTTCCACCTTTTCAATGGCCTTCCATCCCAGCGGATGACTTGTTGAGTGCGGATTGCCGTAGTCCTCCTTCATGGATTTGTAGATTGCATCAATGACGCGTTTGTCCATCGGCGTGGTTGATTGGTAGTCAAAATAGTAGAGTGGGGCGTTTTTACTTGTCATTTTTTACGAACTGGTCTGTGATGTCCGGATATTTCCACATCCACTTTTTTGTAATGTCAACTGGGTATTTTACATATTTGCAGTAGACACCTTTTTTAAATCCGCCACGGTATTTCAGCTTTTTCATTCTGGCCTTCCAGATTTTGAACTTTCTTATCTTTGCCGCGCGAATAAGGGACTTCATCACTTCCACAACATCACCCAGCTCGTCAATTACTTCCTCTGGGTTGCCGGCATCCAAGACCTCTTTGGCTTCTTCAACCAATTTCATTTTCAAATGATTGATTAAATCTTCTCTGGATAGATAATAAAACTCACAATATCCACCATCTTTGATATGAACTTTTGGGTTTTTGTCCCTAATAAGTTTTTCAAACTTCAAGTATTTGTATTGTGTCATATGCGTGGTCTGCCAAATCTATTTTCTGCTGACTGACCTTTTTTTAAAAGCAATACTAAAAGAGTAATTTGCCCAAGAACAGGGACAAGTGCCAGCGCCATGAACCATGCCGATCTGTTTGTGTCATGCAAACGCCTTGCGATAAGTGAAAATGCTGGTACGGAAGATGCAATTAAGTATATTAATTCAAACATCATAACACATCGCTGAAATGTTGTGGCGGATGCATATGTATCACCCCACAAGTCGCCTAACATCTGGCCAATTTGGCTCAATTCTTTGTATTTATTTTCATCAAATACAGCTGTTGGCTCAACGAAATAAAGTAGTAAATATGGTAAAATTTTCCACACAAAAAAACCAAGAGCAAACTCTTTTATAGTCGCGCGCCCCATGTTGAAACAGTTGGCCCAGAAAGACAACAGACAGTCCTTGAATGTGTTGTTAAAACCTGACTTTTGTTTCCTTTTTAAAGGTTTCATACGCTATTATCTTCTTGTCTTTTTGCCTCTTCTTTTGCTTTTGTATTTTTTATTTTTATTAACTTTACCTTTTTTGATTGTCTGTTTTTTGTTGGTTGTCTTGCTGACTTTTTCAGTTTTAATTTTTTTGTTCTCCAAGTAGTAGACTTCTCTCAAACCATCTTTATAATCGCCAACACCGTAGCAAGCATTGACTTGTTTTGTTGGGTCATTAGGATTATAGATTACTGCTTGTTTGCAACAATCTTGAACACTGTCATCATTGTGTTTTTGGAGGTTGGACGATTTGTCTATTTGCAATGTAAATTTGTCGCCTTCTGGTAATTTACCTTTCTCTGTAAGTTTGATGTTTTCATTTAATTGTTTGATTTTCTCGGCTTTTTTTGTGTTGCAACTGCTGATATATTCTTTCAAACTCTTGACGCCCTTTTTGCTTCTCTTTAACGCTAATTGTCTTTGTCTTTTAGCAACAACACTGCAATTCAAGTTCTGAACTTTACTCAATCTGTCTTCGTAATAGATTTTTCCCAAGAAATATGGGTGGTCGTTTGTGGCTCTATCCTCAATACTTTTTACATATCCGTCGAATGCTTTGTTGTCGGCGCACATTTGGCCAAAAATCTCTTCTGGTGTTGGTTGCGCTTTTTCTTCTACGACAACCGCCTCCGATTGCTTTACTTCTTCCTTGTATTCAACATTATTCTGACATGAAAGTAATGCCAAAAGACCAACTGTCAATAATATTTTTTTACTTTTCATACGAACTTACGAGGTCGTTATATTTGTATAAAAATTATTTGCAACTTTTTCTTTTGATTTTTTGACAAATAATCCAATCTATTATTTTGTTTTTTTATTTCTAAACTAATCTGCAATAAGAACAAGAGTATTTAGAATTTAGTCAAGAAACAAAGTATAATGCATTTTTTATTGAAAAAATACTAAAAAAGATTTGATATAATCCATCCGCAGATTCCCCTACGGATACCTTGTTACGACTTAACCCCAGTCACC
>JAFUUN010000106.1 GCA_017477855.1 Rickettsiales bacterium
AGTATAGATCTATTAATAAAAAGTTTCATAAAACAAGTAAAATAAAAAACAGAGAGATTATGTTTTTAAAAAGTTATTTGTCAAGAGTGATGAGGGGATGAGAGCTAAAGACCCAGCATATCCAGTGATGCAGAGGACTTTTTGTGCGAAAAGGGGTTTGTGAAAAATAGTAAATTTTGTTGCACCAATGAGGTAATGTTATCACTAAATATTTTTATGCTACTTCATCTGATGCAACTTTTCAAAATAGATTGGCAGCCATTTTTCACTGTCATCACCGAAATCTTTGCGTATCTGGTCTACCATGGCACAAAGATCTGTTCTGCCTGATAATGTGTTTATCATGTCGGACATTCCTGACATATTTGCTCTTGCAACACAACCATCTTGGTCTTGTTTTAGTAGGAAGAAACGGCTTGATGGGTCAGTTGTTTTTATCAGTGCATATTCACGTTGCGTTAGCATAAACACATCCTTGTAAGCATTTGTGGCCTTCAAGTTTGCCAAGAATATCTGCGTGGCCGTCTGCTGAACGAGCGTATCACTAATCTCACTTTTTGCAGCATCTTCAACCGACTGGGTAGCAAACACACAGAAGGCATTCAGCTTTCTCATAACCTTCAACCAGTCCTTAATTTTTGGTGCAAATATTGGATTTCCAATCAAGGCCCAGGCCTCATCCATGACAACCATTGTTGGCGTTCCGTCAAGTGATTGGTTGATTTTATGGAAGATGTATAGCAACACTGGTGCCAGAGCGACTGGATCTTTCATGATTTCTGCCATATCAAATGCAAATGTTTTGTTCGTGGAGAAGTCCAGCATGTCGTGGTCGTTATCAAATATCTGTGCTTTTGGCCCGTCTGTATGCCACATTTTTAGGCGCACCGACAAACTGTTTCCAACTTCAAGTCCAAGGAATGGTGCAATATTACGCAGTAATCTCTCCTTTTTTGGCAATCTGTATATTCCATCAACCGCAGCGGTCAGAATTCCTGTTTCTTCTGCATTAACAATCTCACCATGTGTTGACACCAAAATTGTCAACCATTCAACAAGAAAATTACGGTTTTCCGGTGTATCATCAAGGAACAGTGGATTGAAGTTGCAACATACGCCTGGATTGATATTTGTATAGCTTCCATTGATTGCGCGGATGAATATTTCAGCACCTCGGTCCTTGTCAAAGAAGAATAATCGTGGATTGAATTTTTGTGCTTGTGCTGTCAAGAAGTTCATAAGCAAAGTTTTACCACCACCGGTTGGACCAATAATCATTGTATGACCGACATCACGCGCATGGAAATTGAAGAAGTAAGGCGTTCCGGAAGTTGTATCGAGAACAGTCACTGCATCTCCCCAGTGGTTATCTTTTATCTTACCTGTTGGATAGTTATGGAATGAAATAAATCCCGCCAAGTTCAATGTGTTGATTGTGGCCTTACGAACAATATAACTGAAATTTCCCGGGAACTGCGCCCAGAAACATGGCTCCATATTACTGCTCTCTCTGACAGCTGTTGCACCGATATTTGAAAACTGCACCACTGCCTGCGAACATACATCATCAAGTCCCTTCATTGTGTCAGATATACACATAATACTCAAATGGTGAGAGCCAAATCCAAACTCACCACTCATCGCACTATCAAGAGCTTTGTCTATTTCTGCAATCTGTGATACGGCCAAGTCATCTGACTGCATAAGACGTCTCTGCTGTAATTGTATCCTTGAAATAGCCTTCATTCTGTCTGTGAATGTGTATGACTGTGTGATGATAAACTCGCATGGCATACTCAAAAAGCCATCAAGAATGCCAGCATAACTCTCTGGACGATACTCTTTTATACTTACCATTCCAGCAAATCTGTGATAGTTTGGCCCAAATATTTCCATTGAGCGAAAACCAAAATATAATCTCTGCGTGTTAATGTATTTTGATATACTCCCACGCGGTACAAGCATTTTCTGTTCGTAGCAACCATTTGCAATACGTCCTAAAAACTCACAAATCTCACTGAAATATCCATCCTCTGTCTCACGAATTCCAAGCAACTGTGGTCTGTAAGCCGTCAAACCATTATAAACTCTGTCACGAATTTCTTCAAGATCCATATAAGCATCTTTCATGGCTTTGTCATTAGCTCCGCTTTCTCCTTTTAATTTAGCAAGCATTGTCTTCAAAAATGCGGTTTTTTTATCAGGTCCTTGCTTGATGATTGTGATGTAATACTCATTAATAAATGTCCTATCTGGTCCATGCTTTTTCTTCCACTGTTTATTCAACATATCAGTGAACTCATTTGTAAAATCACCTTCGGGAAATGCACTGTATTTTCTTCTCACAATATGCACATATATTGACAATCCTGCTGCGGCCATACCTTTAAATAGGTTGTTTCTCAATATTTTTTTGCTGTCTATTTCAAAATCATCTGCTGTTTGGAAAGAGAAACCAATCAGCTTGATTACTGATATTAACTGGTTGGAGGTAGTTAAA
>JAFUUN010000107.1 GCA_017477855.1 Rickettsiales bacterium
CATATAATAAATAGAAATACATATATCAGCAATAGAAACGATATTAAATATTTAATCGCTTTTGCCAATGTAAAAATTGCTTTATTATTAAATTGTTTTTTTATTTTTTTCCATTCATATGCATAAAACAAAACTCCGATTTGTTTTTCCATTTCTATTAAATTTTCCACTTTAATTTTATTCAGAGTATACATATATTTATTTACATGATACCATAATATTGTTATGATAAATCCGATAATAATAAGATAAATAGGTAAGTTATCTGAACTAGATATAATTTTGTCAAATAAAAAACTATTTACACCAATAAAAAAAGCATTAACAACTTCTTTTAAATTAGAGTAATTTTGTGAATTATGTGAATGTACTTCATACATTTTTAGCAATAGCTCTTTATCATTTGTTTTAATCCACTTATCCACCATATTGTTTAATTGCTTCTATTATGCTATCAGTTCTCCAACTAACTTCGCAATCGGCTCCTTCAACTGCAACAGTTGATTGATAATCGGCATTTAACGGTTTTAAGGCCAAAACTGGTTTATTATATTTATGAGCTATTTCAATTTCTTTTTTAGACCAATATTGATAAGTTATTGCCACTCTGGATACTACTATTATTACACTACACATCTTGATTTTATTTTCTATCGCTTCTAATAATACATTTTCGCTTCTTGTATGAATAGGATCATCTTTTGGTATAGAATAATCTCTATAATTTAACCTTCTACTATCTTGATCCAAAAGACCGATTAAATTATCATAATCTTTGCTGTAATCCCAGCAATGTGAAATAAAGATATTATATGTTTTTCCTAATGCCATAATGATAACACATATACATATAGTTCCCAAAAAAATTTTTCAAGGGTTGTAGTTAAAAAAAGAATAAACCATTAACAAATTGTTAACTGTTGATTGAATTAATAAATTTTTGTTGCGCAGGCGCGAACCCCATTTGTTCTCCGAGGTACGAGGCACAGCAAAACCGCAATGGCGTGGCCTCAGGCGGCGCAACAGAAAATAAATAACTTGAAAATTAAAAACTCACACATGAAATAAAAAAAATGGCGAATGTAGCTCAGTTGGTTAGAGTGTCAGTTTGTGGTACTGAATGTCGCCGGTTCGAGTCCGGTCATTCGCCCCATTTTGACTGCGCGGCGCGAGCTATTTTAAAAACTTGCTTTTTATAAAAAGTTTTTTGTATTGCAGTTTATACTCGTAAATATGCTTGTGCGATTTTTAAAAAATAAATTAAAAAAGCTGTCAAATAAGGTGAATAGCTCGTTAAATCCATCAAAAATGATTCAAAATGCAATGTTGACAGCCATGGGAATGAAAAAAAAGAGCAAATTGCAATTATTCTTGGAGAAAATCATCGGCTTTTTTTATGCTATTAACAGTAAAATTTTAAGGTTAACAGACAGGATTTTATTGTTTTACAGAAATAATATTGAGGGTGTACCACGTATTTTGTGGGCTTTTTTCAAGTTCTTTTTCAAGGTTTTTATCTGGGGTTCAATCACAAAATTCTGGCATTTTCTGGTGGCATTCTACAAAAAGGACAAAAAGCGCGCAATTATCTATTTTATCTTGCTATACATTATCTATAAAGCCATTTGCTTTGCTTGTTATCGCATCAATTTAATGTTTGTAGAACACAAAAATAACATGGTTGTCATGGTGCGTGAAGTCAAACCAGAGCGTGTTGAAAAAAATGTAAATTGTTATGGCTACATTGAAAGTGAGAATAATTTGAATTATCAATCTGAGGTGCGCGGAAATGTTGAAAAAATATATGTCAAAGAGAAGCAAAATGTTAAAAAAGGACAACTTTTAATGGAACTTGACAGTAAATTCACGGCAAATGCTTATATCAGCGCAAAGTCAATTTTGGAAAGCAAAAGGTTCCAGTATAATGCTATCAAAAAATTGCAACAAGAAGGTTTGGAAAGTATTGGAAATTTGAAGGCAATGCAGGCAGATTTGGAGAGCGCAAACTCTAATTTTGAGAGTGCAAAAAAGTCCTACAATGGTCTGAAAATTTATGCTCCATTTGACGGATTTATTGACAACATAGGCAAAAAAGAAAAAGCTCAAATTAATCCAGGAGATTTACTGTTTACACTCGAACGCACAAATGCAACGCAGGTAAAATGTGATATTCAAAACATATCAACGGAAGAAATAGCGGTTGATGACTTTGTTGATATCTATATTGGTGGATATGAGGTTGCACATGGACAGATTGCTGTAATCGGAAATAGTATTGATGTCTACACTGGATCGCGCACAATTTTGATTAACAGAATTGATAGCATCAAAGGATATGAAGAAGCTGTCAAGCCGGGGATAAGCGTGATGATAAAAGTCAAGGCAAAAAGCCAGCACGATGTATTTAAAATCTCTTCGGAAGCGCTTGAAACCACTCCAACAGGTGCTTTCATGGTTAAGGTCTTGAAGCCAGAGGATGGCAGCATTTCAACTAAGAACATCTGGGTTTATAGCGAAAACGATGGCATAAATTATGTCTACGGACTTGAAGACAAGGACATAGTTGTTGAGCGCGGTCATGAGTTTGTCAATGTTGGTGAGAAAAATATAAAATACGTTGCAGTTGATGACGAAAAAACGGCCACTCAGGGTAATCAAAAGGTGCAGTTCCAGAAGATTAAGAATACTAAGAACTATATCTATCATATTATTCTGTCTTTGCCAGACAAAGTTGTAACCTTTATTATGGATATTCCTGAATTTTCAAAGTATTTTATCAATGACATCAAAAATGACGCATCAATTTTGATTGGCAAAGTGAAGGGTTTGTTTTAATAATATGAAATACGCAAAATTTTTTGTGCTGTTGGCTACTTTTTTATTTGCTAAAATAGACAATGCTAATGCGATTACTTTAAAGGATGCGATTGAAAAGGCATACAAAAACAGTGAGACAGTGGAGATGAAGGAAAAGCTTCGTGATTTTGGCGACATAAACCGTGATACCGCTATTTTAGCTCTATTCCCGACAGTCCAACTGGATTATCAAGCACAAAAAGTTTTGAAGCGACCAAATCTTGTTTTTCCGGGAATGGCTACTGCAAGTGGAGGTTCTAAAAAGCCCGGTATGACAACATTTTCTGTCAACATAAAAAGCTCACTATCAATTTACAAAACATGGCCTGGTGTCTACATTGCGAGCAAGGGAAAAGACGCCAAGGACTTTGAATACAAAGGCTTTCTTGAAGATTTCGGTCTGCTTTTCATCCAGAAATACATGGATATAATCTACAATGAGAGCGCAACAAAAGTATATGAACAGATGTCTGATACCTTTGAAAAGAAGATGAAAAAAATTAGTGTAATGAATAAATATGGCACCGCCAAGAGCGACCAAGTTGTGCTTGCAGAAGCACAGTTTTACAGGAACAAGGCCGATTTAATAAGCACAAAATCTGCACTTGATAAGGCTAAAATGGAGTATAAAATTATGACAGGAGAAGACCCTGTTGACCTGCAAATACCAGACGTTATTCATGCCAAGCTACCAGCAAAAGACAAAGAGGATTTTGTCAATTTAGCGCTAAGTAAAAACAGCAAGCTTTTACAGGCCGAAAATGAAGCGACATCGCAGAAATATTACGCTATGGTGCAAGCATTTGACATGTTGCCGGAGATTTATACGGAATACTCATATGTAAAATACAAATCAAAAGGGTTCTTGAATATGAACTATTCATACATGGGAATTGGCGCAACATGGGCGATTAACGACAAGCTCAACCGCTTCAATACTGCGCGCAAGGAGTATAAAAATTACAGAATTGCTGACTTGAACTACAACCTCACAAAGAAACAAACTGAGCAAGATGCGGCTTACGCATGGGATCAGTATTTCTCCATGAAGGACCTGGTTGTGGCCACTAAAAAGGCACTTGATGCCAGCAAGAATTCGCTGAAAGAAATTAAAGTTTCTGTCGCAACTGGCACTGCAAGTTTTGTGGACGAAATGGATGTTGAGACGCGCTATTTGAACTCAAATCTTGACTACCTAAACGCACAAAAGGCACTGATTTTAGCATATTACCGAATTGTCAGCATGACAGGAGTTGGCTATTTACCAGTTGAGTGATATGGCAGAGAACGAAGAATTCCAAAACACCCTATACACAGGGGATAACCTATACATTCTCAACGGCTTGAATAGTGAGATTGCTGACTTGATTTATCTTGACCCGCCGTTTAATTCAAAGAGGATTTACGAAGCACCCGTTGGAACAAAGGCACAAGGAACCAGTTTTAAAGACATCTGGCATAAGGAAGATATTGATAGGGAGTATTTGCTTGAAATGTTTGAAGAACAACCAGAATTGGCAAGGTTTTGTGATACTTTGGGAAAAATCCACGATGAGGCAATGATGTCATATATTACCTATATGGCACAAAGGGTGCTTGAATTACATAGAATATTAAAACCAACAGGTTCGCTTTACTACCACTGCGACCCTACTGCAGGACATTACGTGAAAATCATGCTGGATATAATATTTGGGAAGAAGAATTTTAGGAATGAGATTGTATGGTGCTATAAAACTGGCGGTGTTGGCAGAAAATGGTTTGCAAGGAAACACGATACGATTTATTTTTATGCAAAAAGCAAACAGATGACACCAGATTTTTCCATGGTAAGAGATAAAAGATCTGAAGAAACAATTAAAAGATCTTTTCATGCTGGAGGAAGAACTAGTCCAGATGATATAACTACAATTCCAAAAGATTGGTGGGATATTTCTGCTATAAATTCAATGGCAAAGGAAAGAGTTGGCTATCCAACACAAAAACCTCTTGCATTATTAGAAAGAATAATTATGTCATCTTGCCCCGAAAAAGGAGTTGTTCTTGACCCATTTTGTGGATGTGCGACAACTTGTGTGGCGGCACAAAAATTAGGCAGGCACTGGATTGGAATTGACATCGAAGAAAAGGCGGTTGATTTGCTTATTCAAAGGTTGTCTGATGGTGGAGATGACAGTAAAGATAAAAGCAAAACCAAAGCAAACAAAGGGATGTTCAATGATTTTATTGCAACAAAAATTGTTCCAGTGAGGACTGATTTAGGCGAGGAATATAATGTAGAAAATCAACCAAAAACGAGAGAGGAAATCAAAAACTTTTTATATCAAAAACAAGAAGGACAAGTTGTTGATGGACAAAAAAAATGCAAGTGTAATGGCTGTGGGAACTACTATTTACTGAAAGATTTGGAAATAGACCACATAATTCCAAGAGCAAAGCACGGACAGGATGTAATACAAAACTTTCAACTTTTATGTGGCAACTGCAACCGCTTGAAAAGTCAGGCCACAATGGAACAGTTGAAAATAAAATTGAGGAAAATAAGGGAAGAAAGATTGGATTGCGAGTTTGGTGAGTAATATGTCAGGAGAGAAAAGGAATATAATTGAAATTTTTTGTCACAGATACAAAGCAACACTTTTGTTTTTTGGATTGTGTCTGGGATATAGTATTTTCGGATACACACATATTTCAAAAGAAAACACGCCGGAGGTAAAAATACCATATATTTCTGTTTTAACGATACTAAAAGGTTCATCGGCCGATGATGTTGATAGGATGGTGACAAAGCCGATAGAAAGAAAATTGCAAGGACTGCAAAATGTTAAGAAGATTACTTCAACGTCTGCATTTGGTTATAGTTATACATTAGTTGAATTTATTGCTGATGCAGATGCAGAGACGTGTTTAAGAAAAGTCAAGGACAAGGTTGATGAAGTAAAACCCGACCTACCGGATGATATTGAAGAACCGACAATCAATGAGATTGATGTAAGTAAATTCCCTGTGCTTTATGTCATGCTTGTTGGCAATGTTTCAAAGAAAGATTTGATACACGATGCAAGATTGCTAAAAAAGGAGATAGAAAGCTTAAAAAACGTCCTTGAAGTGAATATTACAGGTGATAGTGATGATATTGTGGAGATAATTCCAGACATGGCAAAAATGAAAGTTTTTGGTATGTCAGCAGATGAAATACAAGGTGCAATCGCAAGGAACAACGTGCTTATTCCACTGGGCAAAATGAGAAATAACATAACCGAGTATAACGTGAAGTTATCCGGTCTTGTAAAGACGGTTGAAGACATTAAAAAATTGCCAATCAGGAGAACAAAAAACGGCACAATCTACATGCGAGACATTGCAAGCGTTGTGCATACATTTGAACGTCCTGACAGAGTTGCGCGCGTAAATGGCAGTGATGCTCTTGTGTTGGAAATATCAAAGCGCTCTGGGGCAAATGTTATACACACTATTGATGCAGTTAAGGCGGCAGTTGAGAAGAAAAAAAGCATGCTAAATAAAGATATAAAAATTTCGTACTCACGTGATAGTTCGGACCAAATTAAAGAGTCAATTACTGACCTACAAAATAATGTCATTTTGGCCTCTCTGCTGGTGGTTTTGATTATCATTTTATCAATCGGGAAAAAGCAAAGTTTGATAATCGGAATAAGCATTCCATTCTCATTCTTGATGGGAATGGGAACCGTTTATATGATGGGTTATACGCTGAATATTGTGGTGCTGTTTGGATTTATACTTGCAGTCGGAATGATTGTTGATGCCTCTACAATAGTGACCGAAAACGCGGATAAACTTATCCAGCAAGGAATGAAATTGAAGCAAGCATATATCAAATCAGCAGCACGTATGGCCGTTCCGGTGCTGTCGGCAACAATTGGAATTATAGTTGTATATATGCCGCTACTTTTCTGGCCAGGAATTATCGGAAAGTTCATGAAATATATTCCAACAGTTATTATCTTGGTTTTGAGCTATTCAATACTGTGTGCAATGCTGGTTGTTCCCGTGGTTGCATTTACGATTGAAAAAACTCCATTGAGAAAATTGTCATCAAAAAATGAAAACGCAATTTTTGACAAACTCACGCCGCTATATGAAAAACTGTTAAATTATGTCATCACAAACCCAAAGTCATATGTGAAAAAGGTTTGCATTGGCGTGTTACTTTGCTTTGTTGCATATCAATTCCTTAGCCATGGAACAACATTCTTTCCAGATATTGAACCAAGAAACATTTCAATCACAATGAAAAGTCGTGGCAATATGTCATTGGATAACAAGATAAGGATTGCAAAACAAGTTGAAGAGAAAGTAATGAATAAGCTTAAAAATGAGATAAAGGTAGTATATTCAAAGATTGGAGACCCTCGTGAAGCCGACACAACAACAACCAGTGATACATTTTTGATTGTTGACATTGAGCTTGTGGACTGGCAAAAACGCCGTAGAAGTAAGGCAATTATAAAAGATATAAAAGATGAATTAAAGGACATATCTGGTGTTCTGATTGAAGTTGAAAAGGACAGAATGGGGCCTCGCAGTGGAAAGCCATTGGAAATTAAAATTTTGTCATCCTCACTTGATAAGATTGACTACTACGCAGATGCTGTGGCTAAATACATGGCAGATGACAAAGATTTCAAAGACATTGATGACACCAGAGCCTCTGGCAAGATGGAAATTGTGGTTGACTTTGACAAAAATCTTGGCTCACTATATGGCATTGGAGTGTCTGATTTGTATTATCCGCTTGCCTCAATGACAAAGGGATATACAATCAGTGAGTTCCGTCATAACGACATTGATGATGCCGTTGATATTGTTATCAAGGTGCCGCGTGAACTGCAAACTATTAAAGAAATGGAGAACTTGACCGTTTATTCTCCAACGCATCATAAGAACATTGCAGTCAACAATTTTGCAAAGTTCAGACCAAATAAAGAGCAGTCATTTATCAAGAGAACGGATGGTTATTATTCGGTTGTTATATCTTCAAATGTGGCCGAAGGGGTTGTTGCGAATAATAAATTGATGGAAATGCAAAAGTGGATTGACAAAACATTTAAGAACCAAAAAGATGTCCAGTTTGTCTGGGGAGGAGATATGGAAGAGCAAAAAGAGACAGGTGCATTCTTGATTAGTGCCTTCTTCATTGCAATATGCATCAAGTTCCTCATTTTGGTATGGCAATATAATTCGGTCTATTATGCAACTCTAACAATGAGTGCTGTTGTTCTGTCAATCGGTGGCGTTTTAGTTATGTTTATCGTCACCGGAAAACCGTTCTGCGTTGCAATGGGAGGTCTTGGAATTATCTCCATCGCGGGTGTGGTTGTGAGTAATAATATTGTGTTGATAGATACATTCCAAGAGATGATAAACAAACTTAAAATGCCAACAAAAGAAGCGGTCATCAAAACAGCATTGTCACGTTTGCGACCTGTGTTGATTACCACAACAACGACCGTCAGCGGTCTTTTACCAATGATGTTCAATATTAACTTTGACTTTTTCAGTTTTAGTTTCCTGTTCAATGCTCCTTCAGGACAGTGGTGGGAGGAGCTTGCGACAACCATTGCAGGAGGTGTTTGCTTCTCGTTGATATTAACATTGACGTTTACGCCAGCCATGTTGATGTTGTATGCGCCACGTGATGAAGAGGATGATTGATTGTTGATATGAGCACTTCTGGACTGCCTTGGTGGGTATTTTACATTATAACTTTATTCATGTTTGACATCTCGCCAGGAGTGTCGTTCGTGACGGTTGCAAAAAACACAATCAAAAACAAGTCGCTGACGATTGGCCTATTTACTGCATTCGGCATTGCAACCAGCGACGGAATTTCTGCAATTATCGGATTTTTCTTCTGCAAAACTTTGAACTATTATGGCAAGATTTTTATGTACGTCCAATCCCTTGGAATGGGCTATTTACTATATGTAGGCATGAAAATGATGGCTGCAAAGCCAACTGTTATGAAGCTTGAAGGGAGTTTATCAAAAGCCAAGTTTGAAGCCTTCAAAACCGGCTTCTTATACACATTCTCCAACTTTGGCATCGCAACAATCATCATTACAGTCATATCGCAATTTTACAACCATGTTGGTACATGGAAGGGCTACATGGGGCTGCTCGCAACAGTTCCAGCAGTCAGTTTTGCAACATTTGCCATGATCGCATTTGCATGCTATTTCCTAAAATTGTGGTGGTTATTCAGCAAATATTCAGGTGCGCTTGACAAAATTGCCGGCTTCGTAATCATCTGTCTAGCAGGGACAAATTTAAAGAGCATTTTGGGATTGTAGCACAATAAGTAATTATATATTTACTTCATATTTTTCTTTGCAATTATACACTGTCATTGTGTAATGAATATGAATTTATTAACATTTATCAAGAAATTTCCAAACGAACAAATTTGCAGAGATTATTTAGCTCAAAATTTTTTTGTTGTTGCGCAAAACAACAATCTCATCAATTTCTTGACTATTATAAACAAGATTATTTGCTCTCTGCATGAAATTTTTTCTTGACAGTGCAAGTTTAGACGAAATTAAAGAGTGCGACAAATTGGGACTTTTAGATGGTGTGACGACCAATCCAACACTCATTTCCAAGGCAGTTAGTTCAAAGAGTGAGATGTTTGAAACCTACGAGAAAATCTGTAAAATCTGCGGTGATAGACCTGTTAGCTGTGAGGTTTTTGCATCGGACTACGAAGGTATGAAAAAAGAGGCCAAGGAGTTTTTGAAAATAGCAAAAAATGTGTGCATAAAGCTGCCAATCACAGAGGATGGGTTACGCCTCTGCAAAGAATTCTCCAATGATGGTATTAACACAAATATGACATTATGCTTCTCGCCAATGCAAGCACTTTTGGTTGCAAAAGCTGGCGCAACCTATGTCTCACCATTTGTCGGACGCCTTGATGACACGTGTGGAGACGGTCTTGCTCTTGTTGAGGACATACGAAACATTTACGACAATTACGGTTTTCAAACACAAATTTTAGCTGCTTCAATACGCACGATCAAGCAGGTTGAAGAAGTGGCTAAAATAGGTTCTGATGTTGCTACAATGCCATTCAAAATCATCAAGCAACTATTCAAGCACCCTCTCACAGACAATGGGCTTGCAGCATTTGTGAATGATGTGAAAAAAATTCAATCTGCTTAAGAAAAAAAAGCATGACAGCTTACTGAACAAACTATCATGCCATATAAAAACAACTGATTGGTTTAAAATAGCCAACCTCCATTATTGCCGCATGCCTTCTTGCATTGCTCGTAATCAACACTTTCTTCTATACATTTGCTTTTCATATCCTGCTCACGAAACGACCTACGCAAATGCACCAATGAAGCAGTTGAACATCAAACATGACAAAACAAACATGGCAAAAGTTGCTTTTTTAGCTTTCATAAGAACTAAACACTAAACTGCTTAATATGCGCATTTGTCAAGATAACTTGCAATAAAAATATTTGCACAAATGCAGATAAAAAACTTGAAAAATAAATTATTTCATAGGAACATGAATTTTTATTAATCAATGATTTGCGATTTTAAATCATTTTGATAAAATCTGATTAGTTTTATATATTGTTTTATGCAAAAAAAACAAAAATGTTAAAAAGGGACCAGTGCGTTTATACACAAAGGGCAACATTACAGTAGAACAGCAATTACACCCAGAAGGCATGCAAGTAGTTTTATACGAGAACGATCAACCAAAGCAAGATACTTTATATTTTTTTGTAAAACCACAAAACATTTATGATATACGTGGTGAATATGAAAATAGAAAATATGACGAAAACGGCAAAGTTATTTACGGTGAACATTATTATCCAAAATTAGGATGTGTTGAGGTTAGGCATTATGATAGTAAAGAACAATTAAATCGGGAAACAGTAAGTATTTATCCTGATGAGAAAATTCGAAACGGATGTTTTGATATACAATTTACACCTGATAAAGGAGAACAATTGAAACTGAAGAATTTTCCTGATTTTAGGCCAAAATATACAACTCAAATAACACATTATAAGGACGACAAAACAGTTGAAGTTGGAAAAAAGCGGTCTGATAAACAATTATTTGAAAATACTCAAAAAGAAATAAACAACAATAATTTAAAAAAGCTAATTCAACGTGCAGATCTTAAAGACAACAAGGATTACTACAAGAACTTACTTGGTTAATTTCTAATTAATATTTTTCCTAAATGTCTCCCTCGTAATAATCTTCGTCATCATGATAAGCGCAATGACATTCGGAATTGCGATTGACAGGTTCAAGAAGTCAGCCACGTCAAGGATGGTGCTGAAATTTTCAACCATGCCGCAAGCAAAATAGGCCACAAACAGGCATGCGTAGTAGAATTTCACTCTGGTTTTTCCGAACAAATTTGAAAACTGCTTTGCGCCATAATAAGCCCACGAGACAGCGGTTGTAATACCAAACAGTGGGACAATTATTAACGTCAAGTATCTTACAAGTGGGTGAACGCTTGAGAATGCGTTTATGATGTAGTCAATCCCGCTTGTGCCCTGTGTGTATGACCTTGAGACCAGCACAATCATGCCCGAGCAGAAGCACACAATCAGCACCGAAACTATTGGCGTAATCATGGAGATTATGGCCTCGTTGCGGCTGTCTTTGTTGGATGAATTTGAGTGGATTATCGCGCCCGAGCCCATACCACTTTCATTGCAGAAAAATGCCCTTTGAAATCCAAGCACAAGCGCGCCTAAAATGCCGCCATTTACTGCGCGGAAGGAAAATGCGTCCTCAAATATTGACTTCACAGCTGGCATAACATTTGCATGATTGACAGCTAAAATAGCAAATGTGATGATGATGTATAACACAATCATCGGCGGAACAACCTTTTGATTGAACTTTGCTACACTTGCAATTCCTTTGACAACCACGACAATCACGAGTGATGCGACCGCCAGCGCAATCAGCCATGTGTATGATAAAATTTGTGGAAAATTGTGCGTAAAAATGTGGACTGTCTGGTTGATTTGCAGCGAGCAAAATGTTGACAGACAAAGCATCAAAGAATACGCAACTGCAAAGATTTTTCCCAGCTTTTTGAGCTTATACAGATTGAATATCTCTGGAATATATACCTGCGGCCCACCATTATAGCCGTGCGGCTTGCCATTTTTCATGTTCTGGCGTCTAAATTTGTGTCCACACAAAACCTCAGCATATCTTATTGAAGTCGCCAAAATGCCAGCGACTATCAGCCAAAACAGCGTTCCAGCGCCGCCGATGGCCACAATTCCAGCCACACCAAAGATGCTTCCCAGATCCGTTGCACCTGCAATAGCCGACAAAACAATGCTTTTGCTTGACACAGTTCCCGACTGTTTATCTACTGATTTTTTGTCCTTCAAAAACATCACAACTGCCTGCGGAAGCTTACGGAAATTGAAAAAACGCGTTATCACCGCAAAATAAACCGATGCCACCAGCAACCAGAAAATCAGGAATGGCATTTGCGCTTTGTCTGTCCAAAACAAGACATCAAAGAACAACAAATTGTTCCCAAAATCAGCAATTTTCTGAAAAATCAAATCAGCTGTCATAAAACCCCTATTTTTTTGATTTTTTAATTAGCAATCGGTCGTATTTTCTCGCACCATTTTCATATCTAAAATATATTCCATCTCCGACAAGTTCAAAGCCATTTTCCAATATTCCGTTGATAATTGGTGATATTGAAACGGCAATTTCACCATTATAATCGTTTGGCACATAGCCATTGTTGACAATCAAAATGCCATTGTCATCCAAATCTCTATATCTTTTTGGTATATCTTTGAGTGGCATTAACAGCTTGTAAGGTGGCCTTTTGTAATCCAAATTTGTCATCCATGCACCATTGGCTCGCGCCGGTGTTCTGTTTTTGCCCAGTAAAAAGTTGTCTACACACTTGATTGCTTTTATTTTTTTCTTCTTCAAAGCATCAAAAAAACTTGGTCGCATTATAATGCTCTTGCTGCTGATAACCAAATATTTTTTCTTACTTTTCAGTAAAATATCGTAAAACCTCTTCGTCAAACTCCACGGATGATTTGTGCAAACAATGTCTGCTTCGTTATTCAATATGTCAATACTTTTCTGGTCGTAAAAACTGCCATCAAAATCAGCTTCGCGTTTGATTTTTACAGGTGGCTTGCCATCAAAAGTGTATATCATTCCAATGGTTTCGCCAATGTTAAATATGTCGCTATAACCAGCATAATGCAGGCAAATCAATTTCTTCAAGCCGAGTTTTTTGAAGTTTTTTTTGAAATATAACGCAAACGCAGAGCAATTTCTTTCATCGCGGTCGGCAACGTCTTCATTATCTTTACAAGGTCGTCCAAGTGGGTCGTCACAGTTACAAAATACAACCTTGCCTTTGAACTGGTCTTTGACCTCTTCAACCATCTCCTCAATGTCTTCGTAGCGTGTAAAAAACTCGTCGTGCTCTGTATATTTTGAAACATCGTTGTTCTTTTGTATTGCTCTTGCTATTTTCCGCGACTTTTCCCAGATATTATGAAATGAAATTTTATCCTCCTTCAAATTTCTCCCCTTATATCCATGCTCCTTTTTGTAGATAATTCTCACCTTCTCGTTGCTTTTGTTATATTTCAAAATCTCGTCCTCGCTCAACTCTCTGATGATTTCATTGTGCTTTGATAGGAACTCTTTGTATTCACTTAACAGGCCGGGTGAATAGTTGTAAATCTCTCTTTCAATGTTGTATTTCTTGAACTCTTTTTTGATGTCATTTTCTATCTGTTGACCTGCTCCTTCGTTGCACTCAAATGCACAGAAATAGTCATTGAAATCTTCAAGCAGCTGGTCCGCTCCCAACACATATCTTGCCTCCAAATCCACAGTCCTTCCTATATGCACTGCGCTATCATTTACCTCTCTGATGTAGATGTATTCGGGCATCAGTTTAGTGAAGTTATCTAATTTTAATATTCAAGAAATTTATGTTGCGCTGCCCGAGGCCACGCCCTCGCGGTTTGTATTTCACTCCTCACTTCGTTTGTCGCACAAACGCGCTCCGCGCTGCGCAATAAATCAATAATTGACAATTAGAAAAAATGTTTTTCATAGGGGTATGTCTTTGTCTATTTTGCTACAATCATTTATTGCAACGTTCACAATTCTGTTTGCCATTGGGCCAATATGCATGACGGTCATCAATACAACAATCTTACACGGATTTGGTATTGGAATCTTTGCTGGGCTTGGTGTTGTTTGCGCGGACACCGTCTACATTGTTCTTGCAAGCTTGACAATGTATGCCTTGGAAACTGTTTTGCAGAGTAATATAGTGGTTGTAGTTGGTATTTGTGGAGGTTTGTTCTTGTATTATTTGGCCTACAAATTCTGGTATTTTAAGCCAGCATCAAGAGGAAAAAGGGTGCACTCTGATCGCTTAAAAAGCTTTGTAGCATTATTTTCACTTACACTCACAGGACCGACAACAATCATCAGCTATTCAGTTGTATTTTCAAGTTTCCTTGGAAATGAAAGTTTTGATGCTTTATCAGCTATAATAGGGGGGTTCATGGGGACATTTCTGTTCTATTTGATGGTTGTATCGGTTGTATCAATCATAAGAAAGAAAATCGATGAGAAAAAGATAGTTCTCCTCAACAAAACGGCCACAATTATCATTGCTACAATGGCGACTTTGCTGATAATTAGGAATTTTAGGGTTCTGTTTGCGTGATGTGACTTGTGCAAAGTTTTATCAATTTGAGAAGCCTTTAGTTGAAGGTATAATCCTTGAAAGACAAGCGTCGTTTGTCATGATTTGTTCAGTTGATGGTGAAACTGTGAGATGCCATTGTCCAACGATGGGAAGAATTGGAGAATTTGACAACATAGGGCGCCCTTGTCTTCTATCACCGTCCAAGGAGAAAAACAGAACAACCAAATACACAGTTGAGGCAATATCATTGAATAGACCGGGAGATAAAAACAAAAAATGGATCGGAATAAACCAAACGCGAGTGAATAGATATATTGAGTTTTTCCTGAGGAAAAATTTAATGTCAAAGATGATAGACACGGAAAAACAGAAAGTTCTAAGGGAACAAGCACTTGGGAAATCTCGTCTGGATTTTCTCATTGGAGATACATATTTAGAAGTCAAAACGCCACTTCATTTCATAGATCTACCAATTCCTAAATATGTAAAGTTAAAACCACACTCGCCATTGACAGCAACAGATAGAATGGTCAAACATGTCACGGAATTGGCAAACAGTTTAAAAACACATCAAAGAGCAATAGAATTGAATGTTTTTATCTATGATGCGCCGGAGTTTAGAATAAAACCAGAGCATCACAGCAAAGATTTTGATAATGTTGGAAGAGCCGTTCAGTTTGCAGTAAGCAAAGGGCTGGAATTGTGGCAGGCGATGTTAGAAATAGATAAAAATGGAGTAAAACTAAAAGATTATTACAAGTTCAGGGATAATTGGATGGATGATTACATCAAACACAATTAGTTGCGCCGGGGGCGGAGCTGGTTTGGCCACCGAGCGCAGCGAGGAGGAGCGTAGCGGTGCCAAACCGCGAGGGCGTGGCCGCGGGCGGCGCAACATAAATCAATGGCGTGCTCAACCACATATTGATTATTATTTTAATATCATTTATTGATTTTTAGAAAATAGCATTGTTATTTATTTGAGTATGAGTAAAAAATGTGATTTATCAAACAAAAAGCTGCTGGAAATCTACAATGAAATGGTATTCATTCGCAAGTTTGAGGAGAAATGCGCCGTTGCATATCAGCAAGGTTTGATTATCGGTTTTTGCCACTTATACACAGGGCAGGAAGCAGTTTTATGTGGTATAAAAGCCAACATGCAAGAAGGAGACAACACAATCACGTCATATCGTTGTCATACGCAGGCAGCACTGTTTAGCAAAAATCCTTACGGCGTCATGTGTGAACTCTTCGGCAGACAGGACGGACTGTCAAAGGGCAAGGGAGGAAGCATGCATATTTTTGCACCAGAGGGCAATTTCTGGGGCGGACACGGCATTGTTGGTGCACAAGTTCCATTAGGAACAGGCATTGCATTTGCGGAAAAATACAAAGGCACAAAAAATATTTCAATAGTATTCATGGGCGATGGCGCAGTCAACCAAGGACAAGTCTACGAAAGCTGGAATATGGCATCACTTTGGGGGCTTCCAGTTTTATATATCATTGAGAATAATAAATACGCCATGGGAACAGCTGTGGAGAGACACTCATGCAACAAGGCAGAACTCTTCAAAAGAGGCGAACCAATGCATATTCACGGGGAAGAAGTTGATGGCATGGACTTCTTTGCTGTATATGAAAAGGCAAAAGAGCTAATGGGAAAAGTCCGTAAAGAGTGCAGGCCATACATCTTGCAGGTCAATACATATCGCTATCGTGGACACTCAATGAGTGATCCTGCAACCTACCGCACCAAGGAGGAAGTAAACTCTTGGAAAGAGCGTGATGCAGTCAAAGGATTTGGAAACAAACTTGTTGAAATTGGCGTGCTGACAACCAATAAAATTGAAGAAATTGACGAGCAGAAAACAGACGAAATCAATGATATTTTCAACCGTGCAAAGAGTTGTCCAATGACGGACTTGTGTGAGTTGGAGACGGATATTCTTTTATAAGAATTAGTTATTAACTGTCCATTTCAAAATTCATATCATCCTGAAAATCAAGTTGATATTTCATATAGCATTTAATCACTTCACATCACTATTATCGTTCAAGTTCTGCCAAAGATCTTTGTAAAGTCCGTTATGCGCAAGCAGTTCCGTGTGTGTACCATGATCCACAATTTTTCCATCGTTCATGACGTAAATCATATCGCAATTAACTATTGTTGACAAACGGTGTGCAATAATTATTGCTGTCTTGTCAGCCATATCATTAAAGACAACGTCCCTTATTGCATGCTCCGTTGAGGCATCAAGTGCAGAAGTTGCCTCATCAAGAATGACAATCGGTGCATCTTTCACAATGGCGCGCGCAATAGCTATTCTCTGTCTTTGACCAAGCGACAAAAGCGAACCGCTGCATCCAACTTTTGCGTCAATACCTTTACGCTCTTGTTCCAAGAAATTGATTTGTGCCAACTCAACAGCACGCTCCAATGTCTCACTGTCAACTTTGTTTGCGGCCGTTCCGTATAATATATTGTTGCGGATTGTGTCATCAAACAGGAAGTTGTCCTGACCAATGTAAGCAATATTCTTCCGCAAATACTTCGTGCTAATATCCTTGATGTCAACTCCGTTGATGGAAATTTTCCCTTTACTATATTCATACAGCTTCATTAGAAGATTGACAAGCGTAGACTTTCCGCACCCAGATGATCCTACAAACGCCACTTTGGAATGTGGTTTTATCTCAATATTTATATCATTCAGTGTTGCAAATGTTTGGTTTTGTTCCTCCTCTTCAAGGATTTTTGCAATTTTATACTTTGACCTCTTCTTTTCATTAAGATTTTTTGCAACTATCGCAAATGTATCATCCTTATCTTCTGCCTCTTCATCCTGCTTTTTGTCATCACTTCCAAGCACATCTTGTATTGTTTTTGGCTCGTAGTAATAATCAAAACACACATTTTCAAACTTTATGGTTGCATCTTCCATTGATGGTTTTGAGCCATCTATTAGTTCCTCTGTGCAGACATTGTCCATAAAATCATAAATACGTTCAAGTGAGTTTACGCACTGTTGAATTTTGACATTAACACCAGACAACGACCTCGTTGGACGTAAGAACATCAGCAGAGCTGTAAAGAATGAGAAAAACTTGCCAACATCACATGCCCCATTAATAATTCTGTATCCACCAATGAAAATCACCAGCGCAACGGATGTTCCACTCACCATTTCCATCAGTGGCGAGCCCATAACCGAACGCCTTATAAAACTCAAACTTATCCTTGTCCTTTTGAGAAGAAGGCGCCGCATGTTTCGCTCCTCAATTCGTTCAGCATTGTATGATTTTATTGTCTTCAAACCGTTAAATACATCATTAAACTTGGCTGTAATAACCTGTGCATTTTTCATTCCGCTGTTTGAATCTTGTTTGAGCTTTTTTGACAATCTTGCTATTGGCATCAGGACAAATGGATAGAGTATAAACGCGACAATTGCAAGAAACCAATCATTGTAAAATACCACTCCAAGAAGGAACACACAAATCAGCACATCGCGCAATGTCGTTACGAACAGCTCGCTGATGGAGTTTCCTACCCTGTTGATGTCTGTAAGGAAGAGCGTTAACAGCTTTCCGTTTGTCATTTTGTGGATTTCCTTCATTGGTAATTTAATAATTTTCGCAAACATGCTAACACATAAGTCAGTTGTCACAAGTGTGCAAACGCTTTTCAATATTATGTTTTGTATGTATGTGCTGACTGTTTTGACCAGGTAGACAAACACTGTCAAGATGCATATCGGCAGGAGCAAATCTGTTTCTTTGTTTAGGAAAACTTTGTTGATTGTTGGCCCCACAATATATGCTACAACCGATGTGCAAACTGCAACGATAATCATCAGCAGCCCAGCAATTACAAGGCGCCCGAGATACTTCCTGACACTTTCTTTAAACAACCTTTTGAATGGTTTTAATGTTGCTATAAATCCTGATTTTTGTTTTTTATCATCTTTTTCCGACTTTTTTTTCATATTTCTGACAGAATATACACCTATTTTTTAATATTCAAGGGGCGATTTTGTTGCATTAGCGGAACAAATTTGTGCGATGAACGTGGAGAAGTGAAGTACCGACAAAGAAGCCAGAAGGGAAATACAAAGGCAGCGCAACACTACTCACTCTCAACGGCCTCATAGACCATTTCAGAGCCAAGAATGTGCGTTGAATAGCTGCGGGTGAACTCAAATGGTATTTTTTCAATCCAAGCAACCACCTCCTCGTTGCTATCCATATTCCTCAAATCGCCATTGCGGATTATCCACTTGTCAACATTCAGAGGCCCCGCATTATAAGCCGACAAAGCCAAGATTTTATGCCCGCCATATCTATCCAGCAAGCTGTCAATGTAATACTTTCCAAAGCCAACATTGTATTTCTCATCAATCAACAAGCGGTGCAAATCAAGCCGCACACCCATCTCCTTCGCTAAGAAAGATGCCGTTGAAGGCATAATCTGCATCAGTCCGCGCTCACCCTTGCCACCGATAACTTTCTTGAAGTTTGTCTCTTTTTTGATGATTGCATTAACCAAATTGTCGCTATTTCCTTCACTTTGCGGAAAGCTCAAATGCTTTGTTGCAACGTCACGGCGCAGCGCATACATTCCTGCGCTGATTGCACTTGAACGACTTAACTCTTTTTCAAACACTTTTAGAGCCATATAAACCCTTTGATCTGTGTTATCCCTGTTCTGGACGTAGCTAATCAGTATTGGAGAAAGGTTTTTAATATATCCAAATTTTTGATCAATATATCCTGCCAAGAAGACAACATCTCTGCAAAGCAAACTTTTAGAGCCCTTGAATGATGCAAATTTTCTTGTGATTTCCTTGACCGGGTCAAGTCCAAGCTCTTCCGCCGCAAGCTGTCCATACATCGTAAATACGTGCGTGGCACTCTGTTCAAATGCCTGTTTCGCCGACTTTGAATTTCCCAAATGCTTGTGTGCGATACCCAGCCAGTAAGCCGCTTTTGCATTGCTCTCTGCATATAACGAATTGTCTGTGGCATTTCCAAAATGGCGCGCCGCATTTTTGTAATCACCCCTAATATACGCCAGCAAACCAGCTAAAAATGCCTGCGTGTAGAATGGTTCTCCGCGCAACTCACCGGCATTTGCGATTACCTCGTATCCCCCTTTGAGGTTGCTATTTTTGTTAATTGCCTCTCTTGCAATGCGCGAGCGATACTTTATCCACTGGGTCGGAAGGAATGTCGGATTGTGGTTCTCGTTCAGCATTTTTATTAGATAGTCATCAGAGTTTTTGTGCGTCCGTGTATATCTATTCATGCAGTAAAGATCAATATATTCATCATAATGTGCCATTTTAGCGCACTCGTCGTTGACTTGCGACGCAGTCATTCCAGATGAAACTGTCTTCGTTTTTTTGTTCTTGCCCTTGCCAACAGTTATAGTTTTTTCTGTTCTCCTATTTACTTTTTGATAGAACCCCAACAGCTTTTGCGCGTGTTCTTTGGATGAGTTTTTTTTCATCATGTCAATCACGCGATAGACGTTTGTGAGGTTGTTATGATACAGTCGCAAGCGCACTTGATGCATCAGCAAATTGTCATTCACCATGCCTTTATGCATATAAGCCAACTCACTGATTATGTCATAATTAATAACTTCATAGCTCAGCGCTTTTCTGATAAAATCTTCCTTGAATTCGTCGGAAAAATCGTCCCAATCAACACGTTTGTTTATCAACAAATTAACCTTTTCTATGTCATTCAACTTCATGGTTGAGATATACTTTTCAAGCTCACTTGTGGACAATTTATTGTTTATCAGGTAATTCAAAACCCTGTTCTTGAAGCCACTGATTTTTGCAACATTATCAAATCCGATTATGTCTATCGCATCGTCATTCATGTAAAATCCTGACTGCTTCATGTCACGGTAAAAAAGAAGTAAATACATGGCTTTCCTGAGGCTTTCTGTCGGCAAATCATCTATTCTTGCTGGAATTGCGCGGCTATTTCCCTCACGCAAAATGTATTTTATATTGTCAATATCATTTCCCTTAATGCCGCATTCACCAAATAAATCTGCTTTTGAAATCTTGGTTTGTGAGAGTAATACAAATGCAGTTGTTAAAAATACAAACAATTGCCTTATCTTGTGCATTTTTCCTTCCATCTCAAAACCACTTTACTTCCTTCGCAACAAAAATGGTATCAACCCCTTTGGCTTTTGGCCTTTTTTACTCGCCCCATAGCGCTTGATAAATCCTTGTATCATAGCATAACTTCTCACCCATTGGGCGTAATGCTCGCCCGGTGTGCCGATAATCTTTGAGCCATCTGGGAAGCTTTTTGACACATTTGATGAGCCGTAAATAACACACTGATTGCCGATTTTTATGTGTCCTGCAATGCCGACCTTGCCACCAATCATGCAACCATAACCTATTGTTGTGCTGCCTGCAACCCCTGTTTGAGCTGCCATAACCGTATGGTCGCCAACATGAACATTGTGCGCAATCTGCACCATGTTATCCAATTTCACATCATTTCCGATTGTTGTTGGTAGGAACATTCCGCGGTCAATGCATGTATTGGATCCAATTTCTACATCATTACCAATCTGCACAAAGCTAAAATGATCCAGCTTTTCATTATGCATTACTCGCTTGTCAAATGCAAAACCAAAACCATCTTGGCCGATTACTGCGCCAGCATAAATATTACATCTGTCTCCCATTATCGTATATTGAATTGATGCATTTGTGCTAATGATGCAATTTTCACCAATTTGACAATTATTTCCAATCACAGCGCCTGCTTTTATCACTGTTCCGGCGCCTATTTTAGCACCATTGCCAATCTTGACAAAATCTTCAATCATGACGTTTTCTCCAATCTCAACGCACTCGCCAATGCTTGCCAACTTTCCAATCTGCGCGCTGGCGGCAATTTTACTGTCTCCGCTGGCAACTTTTTCCACATTCAACATCTTGCAAAGCCGCATGAATGTTATGTATGGCTCCTCGCTGACGATGGCCTTGATGTGCTCCGGCACCATGTCCTTATGCTGTTTTTTGACTATAACATACGATGCTTTTGTGTGTTTGAGCGCCTCTACATATTTATTTCCTGACACCAACAAGGTTGTGAAAAATGACAAATCGCCGTCCTCTGCATGATCCAAATCATTCAATCCATGAACACAAAAATTATCAGGAACATCAGCCAAATCAGCGTCCTTGTCAGCCTTCAAGATGTCTGTTTTTGTTATTCCTTCAGTTCGTTTATGGTAAAAGGAGTTCATAAAACAAACCTTGGATTTCCATTATAAAAGTCAACAGTAATATCAATATCTTTATTTGAGTTAATTGGTTTCCATACACAATAATTTGGATAAGTGTAATATGGATGCCATATATCACAAATTGTATTTGAAATGAACTTTTCAATTTTTTATTGCATAGATCACTAATAGTCTTTAAAACCGTGAAATTATCTAATTTTCCAATCTTTTTTAAAGACTAATTACCGGTATTTTGATCATACCGCAATATATGCTCGTTTCCACCTCCAAGGATGATGTTGCGATCCTTTTTTAAGCAATTACGTGTTTCTGCTGGATTTTTCAGCAAAGCATCCATAATGTCCTTAAAAAAAGTTATATTTGGTTTATTTACATTAGAACTGTCATTTGAATTGTAATTTAAAACATAGTTTACGCGATACCGTGGATCATCATCCAAAACACCTTTCTTTATATCACCTATATTATTTTTTGCTAATATATTCTCTAATGTATCTTTAAATTTACCCTGTTGACTGTCGTCTAGCATATGAAAATCCTTAAACTTATCCAAGAATAGCAAAAAA
>JAFUUN010000108.1 GCA_017477855.1 Rickettsiales bacterium
ATATGGTAGCACAATTGCACAATATAAATGTAAAATTGAGGGCTTACAACAGCAATTTGCTTGACAAAGCAACTGTTTCGTTTGTCAACTCTGTGAAAAATGTCGGAGGTGTTGTCTGCGGACCGATCCCAATGCCTAAAAAAGTTGAAAGGTTCACTGTCAACCGCTCTCCACACGTCAACAAAAAGTCAATGGAGAAGTTCGTCAAAACCACTTACACGCGCCTCGTTCGCATCTTGGGCGTCACTCCTGCGTTGATTGACGAGTTATCAAAAGTTGAGATTTTGTCGGGTGTTGGAGTTGAGATTTCAATCACAAATTAATTTTTTTATTTGTAAGTTGTTATGAATAAAAAAGATCTCAAAAAGTGCCTTGTTAAAGCTCAAGGACAAGCATGTAAGGCGGCAAAAAAAGCGCTTTCAGTTGCAAAGAAATTCAATCCTTGCAGTATAAAATTCGGGCAGTGCGTTGATATAAAAATCTCGCGTCATGGCATAAAGATAATATATTTTGTCATTGCTGTGTGTTTTATTTCATTGATTTGCACTGGGCTTGGCTTTTTGACGACAACATTACTGTTCTTCTTGATGCTCACGATATGGTTTTTCCGCGACCCTGAGCGCGTTCTCCCTGACAAAAAAAATGTCGTTGTGTCCCCTTGTGATGGCCTGATTTTGAAGATTGAAACAGCCAGCTTGCCAGAAGAGTTGAACTCAGATGACAGCTCGGAATACACAAAAATCAGCACATTTATGAATGTCACAGATATGCACGTGCAGCGCATTCCAGTGGATGGAACAATCAAGCAAATTGAATACATCAAAGGCACTTTCATCAATGCTTCACTTGACAAAGCGAGCAAGGACAACGAGCGCAATTTGGTGTTGATGGAAGCCAAAAACTGCGACACGATTTGTATCGTTCAGATAGCGGGTTTTGTTGCGCGCCGCATCGTTTGCGATGTCAAAAAAGACGAAGTTTGCAAAGTTGGTGAGCGCTACGGAATGATAAAATTCGGCAGCCGTATTGAGCTCTACATCCCAAAACGCTACAAAGTTGAAGTCCTCGCAGGCCAGCGCCTCGTTTGCGGTGAAACTGTTGTGGCGAGTTGGAAATAAGAAACAATAAAGGATATATGTTAGAGAGAGAGAGAGAGACGAAAAGATATACGTGTTTGACCTAATGAGGGGTTTGGCAAGCATTTTTCTTGTTTTCCAACATTATTTTTTTCATTGCAAGTATCACGGCTTATTCCACTTTATAGCAGGAACGAGCATTTTTTACTTCATTTCAGGGTTTGTTATCCCAATGTCTTTTGAAAGGAATTCTCTAAAACAATGGTTGGTAAAAAGATTTTTCAGACTATATCCAGTAATATTGTTCATTTTGGGAACGTCATTATGTATAACTCTTTTTATAAAAGGAGAGCATACAATAAGAGGTATTGACATCAATGTGAAAAATATTTTTTTAAATTTAACTTTTACTCCACATTTATTTTTACATAACAACGACAGTTTGCATCGTTATTTATACATTGCAACAACATGGACGATTTGTGTGGATTTCACTTTTTATTTTTTACTTATTATTGCATATAAAATATTTAAAAAGCCAAAATGTAGAATAAATTTTATTGTTATTTTTACTTTAATATCGCTTATTGTTGTGAAAATTTTACATAAAAAATTTCACATCTACGGTGCAATGTTGGAAACTTTAACTTGCCTGATGCCATTTTATTTTGGTATGGCGTCATATTATTACAGCAAAAACTATATTACAAAAAAACATTTTTTAATCACTGCATTATGTATATTTGCACCATTATTTTTTCACAATAGATATTGTAAATATGTTGTTGGTGGCTTGTTAATGTTATACTTATTCACTTATCACAAAGAACTTGGTAATAATAAAATTGTAAGATTTTTCGCACACATTTCTTATCCAATGTTTTTGGTGCATTCTATTGTTCCAATTTTGATTTGGTCATATACAAGTACTTGTTTGGCAAACGGATTAAGTCGTGGTTATTTTTTTGTATTGTATCCAGCAATGATACCAATTTGCTATTTTATCTATCGTTTTATAGAAAAACCATGCAACGAATTTGGAAGAAAAATTGCAGCAAAATTAAGATAATTCTGTCTTGATTTTAATAAAAAAGATTTAGATTGTGAGAGAGCATAAGCTAAAGCCAATAGCGTTCAGGCGGAAGTATGAATAATGAGGGGTGGATTTACATTGGATGGGATAGTAAAGATGACGAATATATTAAAATTGGTTTAACCAGTGATAATAATACATATAGCAGAAGTCATAGCTCACAAAATCCTGATTACGGCATAGAATTGGCTATAAAAGTTGATAACTATAAAGAAATTGAATGTATAATTCACAATTTATTTGAAAGAAAAACTTTTAGAAAAACAAAGAATAATAGTGAATTTTGCAAGACGACACTTGAAAAAATTTTTCCATTATTTTTAATTTTAGCCAATGATATTAAAATTGAAGACACAAAAAGAGGGCAAACTTTTATAAAAGTTGCTGAAATGGTTGAGAACAATTTGAAACAATATAAAACAATTACAAAACCATTTATTGTAAATAGGATAAGTGAATTATTAAGACAAGGCGGTGTTCCTGTTGAAGATTTTTATGTAGAAGAGGAAACGCCAAAAGAAAAAATAGAACCAAAAAACCAACCAACACATCAAAACAAGGTTTGTAAATATGAGCAAGAAGGGCACAATGGCTTTGGAGGAGTAAAAATTAACTGGAACTTGTTTTTTGAAGACAATCCGCAGTTGGTTGAAAAAAGTGTTTATCCTTTTAGAAAGGTAAATGAAATTGGTAAGATTATAAAACTAAAATCGCCATAAAGAGGTGCAAATTTTGGCATTTTGTATAAAAATAGAGAGATGTCGTTTAATGAATTTATAAATGAGAATGGCGGTGAAAATCGTTATAATGCCTACGAACACATCTACTTTTTAGACACCAACAAAACAATAAAAGAGACATATGAAGAGTTAAAATGGAAGTGATATGACTGACTTGACAAAACTTGGCGTGATTGGCTACAAAAAAGGGTTGGAGGATGGCGAATTTTCCGCTGTGGAAGGCGTAAAAGCGTTTCAGTAAAAGATTGAAAAAAGCGACTTGAATGCGTTCATCACGACAACATTTGACAGCGCGTTGGAGCGAGCAAAAAAGGTGGATGCAGGCGAGGTTGGCGGCCGCTTGGCAGGTGTGGTTTTTGGTGTCAAGGACGTGTTTTGCACAAAGGGAATTCGCACAACTTGCGGGTCAAAAATGCTTGAAAATTTCGTTCCGGGATACAGCGCAACTGTCTGGGAGCGCCTTGAAAATGAGGGCGCAATCGTGATTGACAAGAACAACATGGACGAGTTCTCCATGGGCTCATCCACACTCACAAGCCACTTCGGACCAGCAATCAACCCATATCGCGACAAACGGCGTCCAGACGAAAAACTTACGCCGGGTGGCTCGTCAGGCGGCTCCGCGGCGGCTGTTGCAGCGGATTTATGCAATGTCTCCATTTGCGGAGACACAGGAGGGTCAATACGCCAGCCGGGGTCATTCTGCAATTTGGTCGGCGTGCGCCCAACTTATGGCCGATGCTCGCGCCACGGATTGATTTCATACGCAAGCTCGCTTGACCAAGCGGGAGTGCTTGCCAAGTGTGTTGACGACGCTGCGCTGGTGCTTGACATAATGTCTGGCCAAGACAACAACGACAGCACGATGAT
>JAFUUN010000109.1 GCA_017477855.1 Rickettsiales bacterium
ACTTTTTTATTGACTTTTAAACAACAAACAAAGCAATGCGTCGCTTATGATTATTGATCCTCTCGGAATGTTTGAGGAATTTATGAAACTGATTATTTGATATGATTGGACTAAAGATTAAGTTTTTGTCTGAAAATGCAAAAAATGTTTATGATGACGGAAAGCTGTTGAATTATCAAACAATGGGAAGCAGTGGCATGGATGTCAGGGCAGTTGATGTATTTTTGCCCGCAACAAAAGAAACGTTTGTTCTTGGGAAAGACATTGAAAACTATGAATTGCGGCCAAATGAGCGCGTTTGTGTGCAACTTGGTATTGCAGCTGGTGGATTGTCAGAGGATTATGAAATACAAATCCGTCCGCGCTCCGGATTAGCGTTCAGAAGCGGAATCACAATTGTCAATGCGCCGGGCACCATTGACAGTGATTACCGTGGAGAGATTGGTGCACTTATTCACAATCTATCGCATGAACCATTTACAATAAAAAGAGGTGATAGAATAGCACAAATGATTGTTTGTCCGATTGCAAAATGCGAGTTGGAATTTGTTGATGAACTGGACGAAACTAAACGTGGTAAAGGTAGATTTGGTTCAACTGGAGCAAGATAAGGTTGAAATAATAATAAAAATTATTTTGGATTTTTTAGCCCAGTATCAACTAAATATGCATCAATATTGAAGTCCTTTGCACCTTTTATATCAGTATCTACATTGTCTCCAATGGCAATAACTTTGCTTTTGTCGGTGATACCAGACACTTCCAAGGCATATTCATAAATCCTCCTGTGTGGCTTGCCGTAGTAGATAACTTCACCACCGATGAGCTCGTAGTATTTTCCAAGCAATCCTGTTTCTGGAACAATTTGCTGACCTTTAACCGTGCAAATATCAGGATTTAGACACAACGCAGGTTTGTTTTGAATTTTTGCTTGTCCTAAATTCAAAAATGAATTTAAATTTACACCCTCATAATTGCCCCCAATAACAACAAAATCTGCCTCATCAACAGAGCCAACAACTTCACAACCAAATTGTTCTATTTCATATTCACTAACAACATTAAACAGTTTTTTGTTTGCAAATTTGCCATGCAGCAAGTCATATGCAAACACCTCACCGCTTGTGATTATACCGTCATATAATTCCCTCGGCATGCCAAGTTCATTCAGCAATTTTAACGTATAATCAGAGACCTTGGCATAATTACTAAAAAAATATATCTTCTTTTCTTTATTTTTGATCTCTGCAAGTTTATCAATTATTCCATCATAAAGTTTTCTCCCATCGTGGACGGTTCCCCAAAGGTCAACTAAAAATAGGTCGTAGTTATCAACAGCAAGATTGGCCCAAACCATAAAAAAACAACAGTTGAACTTGTATAGAATTTTTTATTAATTGTCAATAAAATTTAAAATACTATAATTGCTCATCAAGTTATGCCGAGACGATTGCCACCAATGGTCAATAATGGAATGATGCAAGAAAGGCATAATAATACCATACCACCACCTAACAATCAAACAGAGCGAGAGCCGACATTAAAAGAGCTAATAATGGAAGTTCAAAACATGGCAGACAATGGTGATGAAGATGCAAGAATAGCATTACAACGCATTGGAGAGCGCGATGGTACAACAACCGATAGTGATAATGG
>JAFUUN010000017.1 GCA_017477855.1 Rickettsiales bacterium
TGTTAAAACTCCGCAAGATATATTGAATAAATTTATTTATTATACTTTATTAAACAAAGAATATGAAATTAAAAGCAAAACAAGAACTGCTGGAATACCTACATTAGACAAAAAAGATGTTGAAAATATAACCATACCCATCCCACCCCTCTCCCGCCAAAAGGAGATTGTGGAGATATTAGACAAGTTTGACACTCTTGTAAATGACATTTCAAAAGGTCTTCCTCGTGAAATTGAATTGAGGAGGAAGCAATATGAGTATTATAGGGAGAGGTTGGTGAATTTTGGATAGTTGGATTATATGAGTGAAGCGAAAGAGTTTGAAGGATTAGGGTTAAATTAATTTATTATTACCAACCCACAAACATCTCCTTGACATTTACATTTTTTTATTATATCAGCACTTGACCATGTCAAAAGCTATTTTACCACCAAATGAGGCAAGTTATTCAGATGCTTTGTTGTCAAAGGGCAACGATTTATTAACTGCTTATGAGGTAGATGGTGATAATTATTTGGCTATGAATTTTGATTTCAACAGTAATGATTTGTTGTTTGCAATGTATGAGGCAGACAACATGAATGCAATATTCGGCGACAACGATGGTGATGGCGGTTCAACATTATTCTGATGTCAAACATTTACAGTCAACTATTCACTGAAATTTTTGATGTTGCCAGCAGGGGTTTGCTTCATGATTTCTCAGACATAAAATGTCAAAATGATGTTAACAATACTATCGGATTTTGCTGTTCTGGATATAGCAAGGTCTTTGATTGTGTCGTTAGGGTGCTTGAAAAGGCAAGATATAACGGTGAGATTGTACTTCCAGAACGCTTGGCATTTGCGCCGAACAAAGTTTTTCCAGTCAATGAGATATTACAAAATAGTCCATCAATCAGAAAAGGTAGGGTAAAAATTGAGACCAGTGGCGTTTATCGTCTTGAAAATGCGCACCCAGAACATGATGTCAAAAGCAGAATTGCCGTCATCCCTATTGATGGTGCATCCTCGTTCCTGCATGGAGTTAATGACTTCTCAATGTGTCTTGTCTATTATGAAAAATACAAAGATGATGCAGATTTTGCAATCAAACAGGTGGTGATTTATAACCCTATCTTACGCGACAAATGCATCTTTGACGAGCAGAATGGCATGTCATTAAACAATAGAAAAATTGTGAATAGCAAAATCCTTCCAGACCATGCAATTAGATCAATCTATGTTGGAAGTGCCGAATTTCCTTGCGCATTCAATGTCAGCAAATTGTTCTCAGTGAGCTCATACTGCACAACTTCCAGCAGCATTTTTTCAACTTTGACACTACTTGCGACAACCAGTTTCAACCTGTGCATTTACCGCCTATCATCCGACAAAATGATTTGCGACATTGTTAATTTCTGCATCAAAATTGCATCTTTGAAAGCAAAAAATGCAGGTCATCACATCATCTGCGGGAACGAGAAAATTGTGGAAAGTGTAATGAAATAACTATTGCAAATTAAATTATCCGTAATATCCATAGGTAAGTTGTTTTTTGTGCGTAGTATATTAAGATGCATCTCTATTGTCTTTGCACGCACGTCAAAAATTACGCTAAATACCACCATTTGTTTATTATTGTTATCAAATATTGCATTTGCAGAACAAAAAAAAACATCCAACAAAACAGAAGTCGAGGCGGATTATTTAAAGGGCGGAAAGGACCGTTGGAAGGCACGAGGAAATATCATTGTCAAACGCGAGGACGTTCTGCTGAATGCCGAAGAGGTTGACGCAATACAGGATAGTCAACAAGATACCAAAAAAGGCGATGGTGGCAACTCTAAAAAGCTGACGATTGATGCGCAAGGAGGCGTAAAACTTAGGACAGACGACAACCATATCATTTTTGCAAAGTCGTTGTTTTATGATGAACGAAGTGCAAGTGGTAGAGCAAAAAACGCGCAGATTTTTCCCGGACCAAACAGGCCACACACAGAGATATATGCCACACAGGCCAACAAACAAGGCAATTTATACTACATGACAAATGCAACGATGTGTCCTTGTAAGCTATTTCAAAATGATGCAGTTGAGGAAATACGTAAGAACAAATTTGTCAACATGACGTCAGAAGAGGAAATTTTAAAAAAGCCAAACGGCATCAATACTCTTGATAACAAGGACGAGGAGCTGCATGATGACCTAAAAACCTCGGCAATATCCGTAAAGTCAGATAGCGTTGAATATGATGATACCGAAAAGCTGATAACAATGAGAAAAAATGTTTTTAGAATATTCGGCATTCCTGTGTTTTATATGCCAAAAATGTCAATGCATACAGACGACAGCGGAGACACTGGCTTCCTTATGCCAAGGCCAATTTTGTTTGGTTTTAGGCAATTTGGTATTGAAGTGCCATTCCACTGGAAGATAAAACCCAACATGGATTTGACTGTCAGTAGAATGCAGTATTTCAACATTTCACACGTATATGGACAAAAGACAGCTCCATACAAAGGTGTGCATAACGAAATGATGTTGAAAGATTTATATCGTTTTCGTGAAAGTAGTACAAATATTCGTTTTAGGCACCTTATATCAAATAAATACGGAAATCAAAATTACTACTACATAAGTGGAATGGTAACCGACCCAACACAACTTGTTAGCGACACAACCGGATATGGTAAAGTTGACAAAAACGGAAAAATCAAAAAAGGTTTGCGTTGGTTCTTGGAAGTGAATTCAAAAATACAATTTTCTCCAACAACATTTTTACGTTTAGATCAACTTTATACATCTGATAGGAAGTTTTTATACACATACAAAATTGATACAAGACAGGTACAGAAAAATTCAGCACACCTTTATGATGTCAGTCCGAATAGATATTACTCTGCTGAGGTTTTTACCTATCAGCCAATGACTTTAAATCTTGACAAAAAGACAATTCCACTCGCATTTCCTGTTTTGCGTGCACATCATGACTTCAAGGAAAATCTGCTGGGCGGCAAATTCTACTTCAATTTCCATGGATATTATCTCAACCGACAGGAGGGTCTCACACATACAGCCGGTGCTCTGGATTTAGGTTATCATCTGCCATATACAACCAAGCATGGAATAAAATTTACACTTGATACGATGATAAGAAACCAATATGACAACGTCCAGTTTAACAATGGGACAAATTCAATGCTTGCAAATGCTTATGGTGTTCAAGTAAATCAAGCAAATGCACTTCACTATTTCTTTGGGAATTATGCCAACTTGCTCGCTTCACCATATTACTACATGTCAAGATATGCCAGCTGGGGAATTGGAGATGATGGTGGTAGTTATAACAAATACAGGTTTTGGAACTTCAACAAGTTGCAAGCAGAATATCCAATTATCATAAAATCAGTATTTGGAAAGACAATTTTTAATCCAAAAGTTGCACTGCGTTATTCACCAAATAATGGAAGGAGTATTTATGTTCCTGTTGATGACAACTTCGGCATGCAAATGAATTACCACAATGCATTTAACTTAATGCAAAGCAGTGGTCTTGGCATTGTTGATAGAGGATTATCTGCTGTCTATGGATTTAACTTCACGCACAGATTTACCAAAGACATTGAAGTATATGGTGGATTGGCACACAATACCAGATTGAATGGTAGCGTGAACGAGCAACTTTTAGCTGATTTCAGCGGTTATCGTAGGTCAGTTTCAGATCTCATGGGAAATGTCGGCGTGAAGCTTTATGGGGTGCATGCAAGTGGATATTTCAATTACGATACTCATAGGAAAGAGTTTAGGGTAATTGGCTCACAGATTGGTTATGGCAATCAGTATTTTTCACTGTCTGTCAATTATGATACATTCTCAAAATATGCAACATTCTTCGGGCAAAAACTTGATATGATTTCATTCTATGGAAGTGTAAAACCTGTAAAAGGATGGCGTATTTTTGCATCTGTGAACTATAATATTTCAGGCATGCAAACACAAAATGGATGGAAAAAACCTGACTTTACATACTACCGCATTGGAACAATGTATGATTTCAGTTGCTTCCGTGTTGGATTTATCATCACAAGGAACAACATGAGAGTTGTTGGCCTACCAAGCATAACATCATACAGATTTGTGTTTAGAATAAACGGAATGGGCAATTAATTATGCGCCAGACCAGCAAGATAAGAGTTTAACATCAAACATGCAACCGTCATTGGGCCAACTCCCTTTGGCACTGGCGTAATGTGATTTTGCAGAACAAGTTTTTTGTAGTTCAAATCTCCACAAATTCCACCGTTTTCATCTGGACGTATTGCCACGTCAATGATTATCGCATCTGGCTTGATGATGTCTGCGTCAATTTCAATTCCAGCACCAGTAGCTGATACGATAATATCAGCGTTTGTCAGCAAATAGTCAACGCTTCTGCTACGACTATGGATTGTTGTCGTGGTTGCGCCTGCCTGTGTAAGTAGTCGCGCCATTGGTCTTCCGACAAGATTTGAATTGCCAAACACAATCGCATTTTTTCCTGATGGATTTATCATGTTTGTAATCAAATGCAGACACCCAAGCGGCGTGCATGGAATAAATGGAAGTGTCTTGCCGAGTGCATGCGTATCAACCTGCTTGTTCAGTGCTTCCTTCACAGAATATGGCACACTTTTTGAATAGTGCAATAACCCTGCATTGAGTGGAGATAATCCATCCAAGTCCTTATCTGGACGAATATGCATCAGCACATTGAACGTATTTATATGCTCTGGTAGTGGCATTTGCACGATGAACCCGTGCACGCAATTATCATTGTTGACTTTGTCAATCTCCGCCAGCAACTGCGCCTCTGTGATGTCCTCCTCAAAGTGTTTGATTTCTGCGTCTATGCCAAGTTCCACAGCCACCTTCCTCTTGCGATTAACATATTTTGTGCTTGCAAAGTCATTTCCCACCTGAATAATTACAATCTTTGGAATAAAACTTTCGCCTGCAATTAGCTCCTTTAACCTGCTTCTGATGTCTGCTGCTGCTGCCTCACCATCTATTTTATTATACTTTTCTATTGTTTTAAAGTCGTCATCACCAATTAACATTACGTGAAAAATTAGAATGTTTATTTAAAATGCAAGTTTGAAAATATGTTGCGCGGAGCGGAGCGCATTTGGCCGCCGAGCGCAGCGAGGAGGAGCGTAGCGGTGCCAAATGGCGAGGGCGTGGCCTCGGGCAGCGCAACATCATTACGCATTCAAATCACTCATGATTTTTATCAAATTACAGCCATATTTCACATTATTTGTCTGTTTATAGACGGCACTGCTTACTTCAAGATTTGTTCCCTGATAACAGGTTTGTTCAAACTCATGGTTAGTAGCATCTGGTCTTGTTGCAAAACCACTTTTTGTTGCCAAAATCTTTCCAGTTCCCGGCTGTCCATCATCCATTTTGACGTCCAAAAAGTTAGCCAGTTTTGCAGAAATCATTCCAGTTGCTTTCTTACACTGTCCACCTTCACTGTCGCAGAAATTGTTTGCACGGAACATCACAATTGCATTGTGTTTATCCAAGATCTTCATATACTCGGGATCCAGCAACTCCGATTTTGTAATAGAAAAACCATTTAGCATGCCCAATGTTTTTAGCTGCTCCTTTCTAAAACCCATGAATGTCAAATATGTTTCCTCATCAAAAGTTGTCTTTGGATACATCTTTTCAAAATCAGCAGAGAACTTTTTTCCCAAGTCATCATCAGCACCGTATTCTTGTAAATCATCAACTAAAAAATCAATTTTCTCAGTATTATAAGTTGTTTCATCAAATATTTTTGTCAAATTTGCGCGTTGTAAACAGAGCATAGAATATCTGCTTGGGCCAGTGTATTTATATGACCCAATTACATTGCTGCCACTAAATTCATCGACAATAGGATAATCTGCAAATTGCACAAAGATATTTTTTACTTCTGAATTAATATTTCCTGGCACAACTTGATAGGTCGTATGAAATATTTGAAACATTTTCTCATATGCCTCAAATTCGGACATTATCCTCTGCACTTTTGTTCTATCAACAATTTTTCTACCTACCAGCAATGAGCCAACTAACAGTGCCAAAACCAGTAAAACTATGGATAGTTCAACAAGAGTAAATGATCGTTTATTTACGTTTCTATTCATATGTCAGTCAATCAATAGTTTAGTGAACGTCAAATAAAACTTTTAAATAGCAAGCAATAATCTCAATCGGCTTTCCATCCTGGTTCTGCATCATGGAAATCGCGTATTTCACATTCTGCAACTGTTCGTTAATTATCGCATCGTCATTAACCATCCTGTATGCCAAATTTGCAATATTTTCAGCCGTTGCGTTTTGTTGAATGAGCTCCGGCACAATCATTCTACTTGTAGTAATATTGAACAAATTCACAAACCTGATTTTTGCAAACATGCGTGCAAACATAGCAGTCATTTTTGCTACCTTATAGTAGACAATCATGGCCGTGCCAAGTGCCCCGATTTCAATAGAATTAGTTCCAGATTTTGATATAATAAGCTGACATTGCTGTATCATTTTGCGCTTTTCTGCCTCATCACTGACAACTAAAATGTTCTTGATAGGCGCAAAAAACTGCTGCAATTCCTCATGAAAATCTGGCGTTGCAAGCACAACAAAATGCAAATTTTTATCCATCAAACGCAACCTTGCAAGTGCACTCAACATTATATTTTTGTGTCGTTCAATCTCTCCGCGGCGGCTTCCAACCGTTATCCCAATCAGCTTTTTGTCCTTTACAATGCCCTCGTCTCGCTCCTGAAAAGTTGCAGGAAATCCCACAAAAGTCGCAGTGAAATTATTATATCTTACAGTTTGAACTTTCTTCCTTTTTTTGCAACTTTCAATATCCTGCAAAAACCACTCTGGAACCTCTGTTTTAGCACTATCCGCCGCAATTTCAACATCCCCTTGGCTATCCTGTGAAATGTATTTTTTTTTACACCATTCCTCCTTTTTTTTGAAACTGTTATTGCTCGGAAAATACTTTTTTTCAAATGGCAGGAGGTAAAATAAATGGTCAAAATATTTCACCACATTCTTCGCGCGACCGCTCCAATAGGCCCACACGCTCGGTGCGACAATGTGGATAAATTTTGTCTGTGCGCCCATCTGTTTGGCTTTTTTTACCACACGAAAACAAAAGTCATAAGCATCCACCGAGAGCACCAAATCAGGGTTCCAAATGGCAATTTCTTTGGCTGTCAGATTGATTTTTGACACAATCCGCGGAATGCTTGTGAGGATGTCCCCGATGCCTAAAACAGCTATCTCGCTCGGTGAAAACAGTGGTTTGACATGGAATTCATCCGCGACATCATCATAAACCACGCCGCGCATTTCAATATCCTGCAAATTTGCACCGTCTTCTTGCAGCCGTTCAAGCACCTGTTTTATTATGTTTGAGCCCGATTTTTCTGCGCAAATTAGGAACAATTTCATTGGCTTGACAATATTGTAAAAATATAAATTTCAAGTTTTATGTGGTGCGAGCCCGAGGCCGCGCCCTCGCCGTTTGTCATCTCCTCGCTCCCTGTCGGAGCTCCGCTCCTCCCCGCTCCTCCGACAAACGCGCTCCGCCCCTCGCACCACTTCAACTCACAACCTCCACCAACTCACTCACAATCTCCAAATCCCCACTTCCTTGCCTTATTATCTTCGCATTTTTTGTCCCAAGCGACAGGTCAATAATTGTGGAGTTGAAATTATTTTGTTGCACGTTCGCATTATAGCAAAGTCCATCCACCGACTGCAAAATTGATGGCTCAATTTCATCTATCTTTTTGGCCGTTTCATGCCCTGAAATATTGGCCGAAGTTGCTATTAACGGCTTGTCAACTTTCTTCACAATGTCAATGCAAAAATCACTTTTTGGTACTCTCAACCCAAGCGTTTTGACCTCTTCATTTTCAACCAATTTTGTGCCAAATGCTTGTGAAATAATTCTATTGGTAGTATTACTATATGTAGAAATCTTTGCTTTAAAAATCAATGTGAAATAACCAGGAAAAACAGTGTTAAAAACCTCTGCCTGTTCTGCATCCATTTCAACATATTGTTTTGCCATTTCCGCGTCACTTACAAAGAGGCCAAACGCAGGATGTTTTCTGTGTTTTATGTCAATAATTTTACGTGCTGCACGCTCATCATCGGCGCAACAAATTAGGCCAAAAACAGTGTCAGTTTGTATCAAAAAAACTTCTCCTGAAAGCAACCTTTTTGCCACTGTGTCCGTATCATTTTCAATCTTTTTACTTATGAAATCTTCCATGATTGAAGCGCGGTTTTGTCATGTCAAAAAAAATATTTTTCAAGATTTACTTTTAATTTTTTCATGGCACAAAAATTTGTGAAATTCTCGTTTGTCGCCACTGAAAAAGCCAGATTGGACGCGTTTTTAACCACCAAACTGAACAGTGAATTTTCACGCGTTGAAGTGCAAAATTTTATCAAAAATGGTGGTGCAACAGTAAATGAAAAAGTCATAAAAAAATGCAGTTTTGAAGTCAAAAATAGCGACCAAATTGACATTGAATGCGCGCCGAAAAATAGGGACACAAAACTGCAAGCCAAGGACATCAAGATTGACATAGTTTTTGAAAACGAAAACCTGATTGTAATCAATAAACAAGCGGGGTTGTCGGTGCATCCGGGCGCTGGAAATCGTGAAAATACGCTGGTGAATGGCCTGCTAAAACTGGTTGAAAATGGGCGCATTACGCTCTCAAATGAGCGCGGAGATGAGCGCCTTGGCATTGTCCATCGGCTTGACAAGGACACGAGCGGTCTAATGATTGTCGCAAAAAACAACAAATCGCATCGCCTGCTGGCCGAGTTGATAAAAAATCATGCCGTCAACAGAATGTATTTGGCGCTGTGCCATGGTGTGCCAGTACCGCCTGTTGGGTGCATTCAAAATCACATTTGTAGGGACAAAAAAAACATTGAACACATGAAAATTTGCCATAAAAATAATGATGGTGCCAAGCTTGCAATCACACATTACAAGGTGTTGAAAGTAGTTGACGGCGGAAAATATTCACTGGTAGAATGCAGGTTGGAAACGGGGCGCACGCACCAAATTCGCTTGCATATGCAGAGCATCAAACACCCGCTGGTTGGTGAGCAAATTTATACAAATTCCAATCTCAAAAAAGCTGATGCAATGCTCGGTTTTACTCGCCAAATGCTGCATAGTTATCGTCTAAAATTCAATGATCCAATTAGCGGAGAACTGGTTGAAATTGAGAGAAGAAATCCTGAAATTGACGATTTTATAAATAGCCAATAATTCTATTAATAGTAATACTACATATAGAAATTCTACAAATAGAATTACTATTAACAGTATTACTATATGTAGAATTATTTGATATTCCAACAGTGATTGACGGGACCATTTCCGTGGCCAATTTTTGGGTCATTCAAGATTGCATTATAGACATAATCTTTGGCATTTTTGACACTTTCAATCATGTCAAAACCGAGCGCCAAGTTGCTCGCAATCGCGGACGACAAAGTGCATCCTGTGCCGTGAGTGTTTTTTGTATCAATCTTTTTGCCCTCAAACCAAGTGATTTTACCGTCAAAATAGAGACAATCGCTGCATTCACTGAAATGTCCACCTTTCACTAAAACGCACTGATTTTTCACCGTTTCGGCCAGGATTTTAGCACATTCTTCCATTTTTTCACGACTGTCAATTTTTACAGATTTTCCTGTTATTTTTTCAACCAAAACTGCTGTTTCTGGAAAGTTCGGTGTAATTATGTCTGCCACTGAAAAAAGTTCTTTTATCATGTTTTCAACCGCCTCGTGACGTAATAAACAGTTTGTTACACCACCATTTGCAGTGCAAACCATGACAGGGTCAATCACCACATTTTTGAGGTTATACTGCTTGATTTTTTCGGCTGTAACATGGATTTTTTCTGCGTCAAAAAGCGCCCCTGTCTTTGTCGCGTTAGGCATGATGTCAGTGCAACAACTGTCAATCTGTGCGGCTAAAA
>JAFUUN010000110.1 GCA_017477855.1 Rickettsiales bacterium
AAATCGCCCGCAACATCTCTGCCACGAGCGACCCGTTCTTTACTTGTTTTTTATTAGAAACTTTTCATCTAATAAAATATATCACCATTTCACTTCACATCTTCCATTACTTTGATGATATTGCAACCGTATTTGATGTCCGTTGATGTCTCATAAATTGCTTTATCAACTTGGTCAGCCATTTGGTCATAGCAAACTTTTTTGTGTTGGTCTTCCGATGTATTTGCATTGTGTGCATGCCCTCCTTTCAAAGCAAGGATTTTTCCGCTTCCTGGGCGACCATCGTCAATTTTGGCGTCAAGTTCGGAAGCCATTTTGGCACTAAAAACTGAGTTGTCTTTGGTGGTTATTTTCGTTGTTGCCCCTGTTGTTGTGTCTGTTGCATAAGTTGTCTGCGATACGTCACGATCACTATCATAGTAGACGGCATTATGCAAGTCCAAGGCCTTTCTAAAATTGGCATTATCAATTTCATGTGGTAATGTTGTGTTCATTAATTTGTTGGAAGCAGCAAACATCATGTAGGTATATGCGCCTAACACCTTCAACTGTCTGGCAAAATCGAACCCACTAAACCTTACATAAGTTTTCTGTTGAACTGATGATTTCATCCATTGCCAGTTTAGCCATGGATTTACCGTCAACATGTTAACTCCGCCCTCACCGGATGGATGACCATTGCAACAACCTTCACATGTGCAGACCTGTTTATAATTTATCATACCTCCAATATACCCAGTTCTTTGATAGCAACTTTCATAAACCCCGTGCTCGGTTATTCTTCCGCTACCAATTTCAAATTCAGAAGAATAAATACGATAGACGAAATCACGCGTATCTGACTGCATCAACTTGGCGTTTTGAATAGTCTCTGGAATATAACTGCAAAACCCGCAACCAATCTCATCAAACTCACGATACTTCAAGCAAGTTTTACGACTTAAATGCCCGGGAACAGTTCTATATGTATCGTAAAACATGTGGAAGTTCTTCTCAAAATAGTCCAACTCGCTGATATATTTTTGAACCTTAGCTCTATCTACTATCTGTCTTCCAACTAAAAGAGATCCAACTAATAAAGATAATATAAGAAGAACAATAGAAAGTTCTATTAGAGTGAAAGACCTCTTAAAACAGGAAGAGTAGTAATTAGAAGCTATTGCCCCCCCCCCCGACGGGTTCTCACGAGAGACAAAGCTGACTTTTTAATAAGTGAGTTTGTCATAACAAATATAAAAAAACGCAAGCAATATATTGTGAGAAAATTATTTGTCAAGGTGGTTGAAAATAAAAATCATCAAACCAACACCAAGCATGTCAAAAATTTGTCCCTCCATCTTGTGCGCAGACATGTTGCGCTTGGAGGATGACATCAACTTTTTGAGAGCGGAAGGCATAAATTTACTACACATTGACATAATGGACGGGCATTTTGTTCCACGGATTGAACTGGGGCAGCAATTTCTGCGCGCATGTTCTGCGACTGGCATGACAATGGACGTTCACCTGATGGTTGACAATCCACGCGAGCAAATTGCAAATCTTGCGCCTTTTTCAGACATCCTGACATTTCACTACGAAGCAACCAGTGGTGCCGATGAATGCATTGAACTTGCTAAATTGATAAATTCGTTTGGCAAAAAAGCAGGAGTTGCAATCAAGCCAAAGACAGATATTTCCGTCATTGAACCACTGCTGGAATATTTCAATCATTTTTTAGTGATGTCAGTAGAGCCCGGTTTGGCGGGACAAACTTTTCTTCCAGAAACTCTTGGCAAACTCAAAGACCTTAACGAAATGCTTGGCAAGCGCAAAGAGGGCAATCTCATTGTGCAGATAGACGGCGGCATTAACAAGCAAACTTCGTCTCTTGTTGCAGATTTTGTTGACTTAGCCGTTGTTGGCAGTGCCTTATTTACCAAGTCAGGTGAAGATAGAACATCTTTCATACGTGAATTAGATACCATATTTAATAATGCTAATAGACAATAAGAAGATTAGATATAATGAAAGTATAAATTTTCAAACATTTCACACCATCGCGACCAATGAAGAGTTGGAATGTATTTACGATGGCAAGAGAACGCTGATTTCAGTTGCACCAAAAGATAATGCCATTTGCATCTCACGCGATGAGTTCACCAAGTTGCTATTGGATGTATTTCGCGACTGGATTGTGGAGTTCTGTCAGAACACCCGCAAAGGCATGCCGACTGTGAAAAACATTAACTATGCTAAATTTAAAGTTATTTGTATAACCATATTGGTTTGTGTGTTCCTAATGCTGTCATTTGGTACAACAGCGAAGATATTGCTGACATTTGTGATAATATACAACTCATTCTGTCTATTATGCAAATGCTGGATTGTGTTGTCATCATGGTTGAGAGGCACTCTGAAACAAGAAATCAGACAATTTGAGACAGAAGAATATCAGTGCTTCAAGCACGATGGCGGTTTGCCAATTTATACCATCCTTGTGCCAATGTTCCATGAGAATGAGGAAACTATCAATCAGATGTTGAACTCATTGAGAAATATCAACTATCCAAAGGACAAATTGGATGTTAAATTGGTGCTGGAAGAAGATGACACTCAAACAAGAGATATTTTAAATGACATTCCGTCTCTGGAAGAGTGGATAACCAAACTGTGGGTGCCATATTTTGAGCCAAGGACAAAACCAAAAGCATGCAATGTTGCGGCTCTCTTTGCAAAAGGAGAATATCTTGTTATATTTGATGCAGAAGACAAGCCAGAGCCAGAACAGCTCTTGAAAGCGGTTTATACCTTCCACCACCATCCAGAAGTTGACATCTTGCAAGGATGTTTGTCGTTCTACAACCACAACCAGAATTTGCTAACTGCATGGTTCAATGTGGAATATACAACTTGGTTTAAATTGACTTTGCCAGAACTCTCACGCCGAGGAATTGCTCTGCCACTTGGCGGAACAAGCAACCATATTAGAACAAGTTTTTTATTCAAACACTTCTGGGATAGTTATCACGTTACAGAAGATTTGGAATTGACCACCATAACTATGTGTGAAGACAAAAAAAGCAACATCATGCATCTTGCCAGCGACACAACAGAATGGTGCGTTGTTGATGTAAAATCGTGGTTCAAACAACGCACCCGCTGGATGAAGGGATATTTATTGACTTATTACCTTACGGCATGCAATAGACATTACAACTCAAATATTAGGAGCGTTTTTTTTCTTCATTGCATAGTTGGCTACGCCACTGTTGCATATCTTCTAATCCCCGTTTTACTTTCTTTATCAATTTTGGGTCTTTTGGATTATCTATTAGCATTTGGTTTAATTTTTGTATCATCTTTTCTATATTACATGACTTTAATCCTGTCTTACGCATATGCTGCAAATATTACATACACAGTTAATAAGAAGAACCTTAATCAAATATGGAAGTTAATTTTTACACTGATTTTATATCCTTTTTATTTTAGCTTGCATTTTGTTGCAACGTGGATTGCTGTAATTGACACATGGAAAAGACCATTTTATTGGGCGAAGACAATGCATGGGGTGAAATAGGGCGATTGTATTGCACGGCGCTGGGTTTTTCCTTCCAAGCGAAACCGAGCATTGGCGAAGAGACGAAAAACCGCGATGGCGTGGCCTCGGGCAGGCCACACTAAATTTATTTCTTAATTTCAGATGCACAAAATGGACACTTAGTTGCCTTGATATTAATTGTAGAGCAGCAGTAAGGACATTCTTTTGTTGTTGGGGCAGCTGGGGCTTCTTCTGTCTTGCCAAATGCTTCCAAGTTGCGCAATTTGTTGATGAATTTTACCAGCATAAATACTGCGAATGCTGTAATTACAAAGCTGACAAATGCATCAATGAATATACCGTAATTTATTGTGACTGCACCAGCTTTTTTTGCCTTTGCTAAGCTCTTGTAAAGTGTGTCTCTTTGTGTCAACTGGAAGAATAGGTCGCTAAAATCAACCTCACCGAGAATATATCCAATAGGTGGCATGATGATGTCGCTTACAAGCGAGTTAACTATTGGCGTGAATGCTCCACCAATGATAATACCAACTGCCATATCAATGACATTGCCTCTGACGGCAAAATCACGGAATTCCTTTAAAAAACCGCTAACCTTTAATGGGTTTTTGGGAAATTTTCTTTTCATATAAATTTGCACATTGGAAGTCAAAAATAAAATGCAAGAAGATATTTTTGAGCTTGACAAGCACTTTAAAAAAAACTATAATTTGCTTGTAAAATGTATGCAAACGAAAGCACCATTTGATATAAGAAAATATGCGGAGGATGTTGCTAAAACTGTTTTGTTCAACACAGATAGGCTTGGTGTTTTTCCAGAACTTAATTTCCAAACAAGTGATAGAGTGATAGATGGTAGCAAAAATGTAAACTTGACAATAGTAAAAGGAAAAAATAACAACGAGCGAATAGCAACTATTCCAGTTCCGAATGGTGTTGATAAAGCAGTTTTCGAGCGAACAGTGCGGGGGCTGCTATTTGATGAGACATTTGGTGTCAATGTTGAGTCTCCTAAGCTTGATTTTCAATATAGAGCAAAGTTAGAGCGGTTTACAAACGATAGGGACGATAAATCGTTGATGGCGTGCGACGCGCTAAAAGAGGTAGATAGGCGCAATGCGCAGAAGAACAGCAAGGTGTTGTATCGTTTGGTTAGAAATTTAGATGATGACTGTTTTATTGTTTCTTGCATAACAAACTCTCCTGAACAGAAGCAGAAATTAGAAGCCCATTATGCAAAACAAACAGCGGTAATACGTAAGAGTATTATAGAGAAGCATCCACACTATTCTAGTATGTTAGGCTTGGTTAGCGACACAGCATATCAGCCAAGTAGCAATGCATTACAACAAATACGGATCATAAAAAATGGTACTCCATCGCAAGGCCAGCAGACCGGACCAGTGTCTCCAACGCAGATCAGATTAGTAAGTCGATCTTCTGCAGGTTCGTATTCTTCTGCGCAAGACAACGAAACAAATAAATATGTAGAGGAATGGTTTAAATGGCTGCTCGACTCTAATCTCTTTTTGCAACCAAACGAAGTTGACAGACTGAAGACGAAAGCAGATGAATTGAAAACCCAACAACCACGACCAGATTCTTTTTATGTTATTGAGGCGTTGCTGTTGGCATGCAATAAAGCAGAAGCAAAAAAATTGTTCTTTGCATTTATGCAAAATCCATCATGTAAAGCCAACCCATCGAAAGCGGTTGTTCTTTTTTCTAAGCTTTTACTGCTGGTGAGGGAGAAACAGCTGCAAGTTTATAATAACCCAACATCCTTTAAGAGACAAGTAGTCAGATATAACAAAGACACTCTCGCCCACACTTTGTTTGGAAATGAAACTAATACTATCTTGAAGGATACCATGATGAATGTTATAAACGGCATGGCGCTTTATGCAAAAGATGTACTGCGAATCAAACAAATACCTGTCTGCATGAACGATGATGGGATAAATCGGAATTGGTTTGAGCAACAAATAGAGGATTTGGTAAAATATCGGTTTCGTGAATTGACTCTTTCGGAATGTTTTTCTGGAGAGCTTGAAAGAAAAAGTAATCAAGGATTGATAAAATTGAACGACAGTAATGTTTTGTATCAATACAATGGCACTGATACAAACACTTATAATACAAAAATCATAGAAATTAAGCAAGTTCAACCTATTATTGGTGTAGGCACAAATGTATGGCAAATCCGTAAGAATAATTTTGAAAACATAGCTGCTGGTTTTGGTGATAAACCACTAAAGTTGGTAATAGCAACGGAACATTTAGGCATTAATTCTGGTAATGTATTTGTTAATGGCACAAAGTTGCAAGTGAAAATTTTTACGGTCGGTAATAATAGATATGCTGTGTTGTCAGTTCAAACAGGTTCATTTCCTAGTTCTTTTCTAATTCCGGTCCCAAACGTTGGATGCTATAATACGTTTTATGTGCAACCAAACAAATTGCTTATTGACAACAATATAACAGCATTGCAGAACTATGACGGATATAGCAATGTATTTTATCCATATGGGAACTGTTACAAGGTAGCGCCTCGCTTACTTGCACATGCGTCTCTTGATGGTCACCCCAACCGTGTTTCTCTTCCTATATTGCAATTGGAGCAGGATATAGATGGATATGCTCGTGTTAGTATAAATGGCAAAGAATTCCACTTCAAGTTAGACGATCATGGTCGGTATAATATACATTTTGAGTGGTATTACGGGTTGCCCAACCCATTCAACAACAATCAGTTCACAAACGTGAACTTATCCATTCATGATGATTTGCACCATGATAGGAAGGTCGTAGGTCCGTTTACTTTTAACTCACAAAACGTCAACAATGAACTGCATGTGCAAATTCCCGTCATGTTGATGCGTTGTCCGAATGATACTAATCCAACAACGGTTAATTGTGATGCGAGAGCCGATCTTGATTTCCTCATAATACAAAACATTCAAGGACTCGGATACGACCAGCAATTTCGCAGGAAGACAAACCATCCATACGTAGGCGGCAACAGAAGTTTGCCAATAAACAACGATCGTCCCACCAGGCTGAACTTGAATGTTGGCAGTGATGATATAGCTTATGATGTGCTGTAACTATGATTATTAATAACAGGCCACCCAACCTGGATGACTTCCCCTAATTTGCACAGAATTTTTCCAACTGTAAAATCTTTCTCCGCAATAACGACATTCTCCATCTTCATTGCTTCAATGGAGAACAGGTGCTGACCTGCCTCAACTTTGTCTCCTGGTTTGACTTTCATTTTAGTGATTTTTCCCGTGATTGGTGCCCTGATTATACCATCATCGCAGTCGCATTTGCGCTCTGGCATGTAGGTCTCCAACGCCATCTGCTCGGATGTCAATGCCTTTACTTGTGCCGTTAGCCCAGAGCATTCCATTAATAGAGCACCAGAATTACCTTTTTTTATACGCACTGCAAATTCATGTTTGCCATCTAATACGCCGTAGAGTGTTCGCATGGTGAAATCTGCATTATATTTTGCCGTCATGATGATGTCGTTATACTTTACAGATATGTAATTGTCTGCAAACTCTTTGATTTCCACCAAATAATTATCGTTGTCAATCTTGATGCAGAGATCGGAAATCTGCGTATCACGTGGCAGGTGGCGTGTTTGGTTGATGTCATAGTTATGCATTTCGTGGCGCAAAAAACACACAACTGATGTAATTATAAATACCTTTTTTGATGCCTCGTTCAATGATAAGGAGTTAAATCCATGAGGATAATGCCGCTTGATAAATCCAGTTGTCAATTTGCCTTCCGCAAAGCAGTTTTGTCTGATTATGCTTTCAAGTAGTAAAATGTTTGTCTCTATGCCACCAATTTCGTATTGTCCCAGCGCGCGCTTCATGGTCTCAATGGCCTCGTTTCTTGTAGAGCCATATGTTATCAACTTTGCAAACATGCTGTCGTAATATGGAGTTATTTCATCGCCCAACTGAACACCGGTTTCTACCCTGACGTTTGCACTTTGCTCTGGGATGATATAATGCACAATGCGCCCAGTTGATGGAAGATAATTCTTGGCTGGTTGCTCCGCACAGATGCGACATTCAATGGCGTTCCCGACAAGAGTTATGTCCTTCTGCGTGAATGGCAGTTTTTTTCCGCATTCAATATCAATCATTACCTCAACAAGATCAAGTGGCTTGCCTTTGGCACGGATGACGCACTCTGTGACTGGATGCTCAACTTGCAAACGGGTATTCATCTCCAAGAAGTAGAAGTTTCTGTCATTGTCTGCAATGAATTCAAATGTCCCAACAGAATAGTATTTGCACTCCTTCGCCAGCGCTACGGCCGAGGCATACATCTTTTGGCGCATTTCGTCATTCACAAGTGTACTCGGGCATTCTTCAATTACCTTCTGGTTGCATCTCTGGATTGAGCATTCTCTCTCACCCAAACACACAACATTGCCGTATTTATCTGCTGCAATTTGTATTTCAATATGGCGCGGGTTTTCAATGTATTTCTCCAACAGCATTTGGTCGTTTTTGTAGATGGTTTTGGCCTCATAGCGACAATCTGCAAGCAGTTCTTCCATTTCTTCCTCCTTGCGGACAATACGAATACCTTTTCCTCCACCGCCAGCCACAGCTTTCAACAGCACTGGATAGCCAATCTTTTTGGCTTCCGCTTTTGCATGTTTTACATCCTTGATAAGCTCTTTGCTCCCCGGAACCATTGGCACGCCTGCTTTTTCAGCCATCTGCTTGGCTTTAAGCTTATCTCCCATTGCGTCCATGGAATAGGCAGAAGGGCCAATAAAACCAATGCCTTCTTGCTCCAATCGCCGCACAAACTCTGGGTTTTCTGACAGAAATCCATATCCGGGATGGATAGCATCCACCCCAACGCGCTTTGCAATATCAATGATTTTTTCTGTATTCAAATAAGTGTCCTTTGCCTCAATTCCATCCAGTGGAATGGCCTCGTCAGCGCGCTCAACAAACAGAGCATTTTTGTCAATGTCGCTGTATATTGCTACACTTTTTATGCCAAGCCGCTTGGCCGTGCGAATTATTCTGCACGCAATCTCTCCACGATTGACAATCAAAATTGATTTTATGTCTTTGGTTTTGACAGTGTTTTTTGTCTCTTTTTTGTTGGTCACTGGATGATTGGTAGAATGGTGATTGTAAATGTCAAATAACAAAGGCGTGAACACGAATGTTTCTGTGCTAATGAGAGTTATATTTTTTATTTTGGTTATAATTTTTTTTTGAGGTTATGCAAGTATTATTGCGCCAGGGGCGGAGCGTGTTTGGCCGACGAGGAACGAGGCGCAGCCAAACGGCGAGGGCATGGCCGCGGGCGGCGCAACATAAAAAATTA
>JAFUUN010000111.1 GCA_017477855.1 Rickettsiales bacterium
AGTAATTTAAACTTTGCATCATCTCTTAAAAAATCTTTTACACTTATTGAGCTTTCAATTGTTTTATTAATTCTATCATTACTTGTAGGATCTTTATTGGTTGGTCGTCAAATTGTTGATCGTGCTAAAATTCAAAGAATTATATTTGAATTTGATTACTATGAGAAAGCGTTTCATCAGTTTTATGATACTTACAGATTTGTTCCTGGGAATTTAAGTGAAAAAAATTGTCGCAAATACCCTGAATTTCAAATACGTCCAGATTCATGCACTGGGTATGTCACAATAGGTGGAAACAGTTGGGTTGTAAAAACAACAAATCCTGCAAGCAAATTAATTCCTGTAAACCATCGTGTGCATTGCTTTTTGATGAAACAGCTTGTTGCGAGCAAAATTGTAGAAATTGCTGGTGTAAAGGCAGAAATGGCCACTGGTTCTGGATGTGTAGATTTGTCACGTGTTCCAACTGGACAAGATTGGCAAGGTTTTTCAAGTATTGTTAAAACATCATTTGATGACGATGTCAATGTTATGTTATTTGGGTTTCCAAATAATTTCCTGTCGGATTTATCACAGGTGGATAATGCAAAACGAGAAATGATAAGTGGAGCAAACACATCCGTAAATCCTCGTATGCCACATGAGTTTGACAACAGAAATGTGCGCATTAGTCTTGCTGGACATAATGTAATTACAATGACAAGAGCGGTGGCTTTTAGTGGTTTTATAACACACGGTATGACAGCTGAAAATCCATATGGTGCATTCAGCGCAAAAATTGTATCAGAATTAGATGCAAAAATAGACGATGGTCGTCCAGGAACAGGAAAATTGCTTGGATTAAAGGGTGCTTTTGCGTTTGCTAAAAAAGATGGCGTAAAATCAACTAATGATGAACACTTGGCCGTTTGTTATGACAAAATGGCAAATGAAGTTGACAGCGCAATTTATCACACAACCAAAGATATGAAATATGGATGCAATATCTTCAAAGTAATGGAAGATTTGAAATAACCCGCAGCCAGTTGAGCAATTGATGGGCTCTGTTAAATTTTTGTATTGATTTTAGATTGTTGCGCCAGGGCGGAGCGCGTTTGGCCGCCGAGGACCGAGGCGCAGCCAAACCGCGAGGGCGTGGCCGCGGGCGGCGCAACATAAATCAATAGCTTATTTTAACAGAACGTAATAATTTCATTTGCAAATTATTTTCACATTTTTCAACTGGCGCATGGACTTTTCAAAACTCAAAATTACAGAAGATGCAAACCGCAAACCAGTTGATAACCCAGAGTTTTACAAGGAGGTTATTTTCAAGGGCGATGAGTTGGTTGGTTTGGAGTATGAGCCAGTTTTTGACTTTTTTGAAGGCAAAATTGCCAATGCACATAAGGTTTTGGACGGAGATTTTGTGACAACAGAAGATGGAACAGGAATAGTTCATATTGCATCTGGTTTTGGTGAAGATGACTTTAATTTGTGTAAGAAAAACGGCATTGGAGTGGCTTGTCCTGTTGATGATGGAGGATGTTTTGATAAAAATAGCAAAGATTTGCACGAGATAAAATATAAACTTGGCGACAAGGACGAAATACTTGAACTTCGTGGAAAGCAGGTTTTTGAGACAAATGACGACATTATAAAATACCTCAAAGGCAAGGATTTGTGGGTGAAAACAGAGCAGTATTTGCATAATTATCCGCATTGTTGGAGGACTGACACACCACTGATTTACATGGCAGTTAGCAGTTGGTATGTCAAAGACAGCGATTTCAAGGACAGAATGTGAGAATTGAATAAGCAAATACATTGGATTCCATAGCACGTGCGAGACGGACAATTTGGCAAATGGCTTGAAAACGCCCGCGATTGGAGTATTACGAGAAATCGCTTCTGGGGTGCTCCTGTGCCGGTGTGGAGGATAAATAAAACAATATTTAACCCGAAACATACTTATTTGGAAATTGATTTAACAAAAAATGACTATAAAAACAGCGACTATAATCACTTTTTAAGTTATGCAGAAACGTGTTTTGCAAATGGTTTTAGTTTAGATTTTGAAGATGGTAGCGTTGTAAATAATATTGCAGAATTGGAACAATACATTGATGATAAAATTAAAAATGAAAAGAATAGAGATAATATCATCATACAGCCACTGATGCCGAAGAAATGTTTTGGTAGCATTCAAGAACTAGAAACCTTCTTCAAAGACGACTACATCACTGACTTCAAAGCAGGCAAAAACAGCGGAAAATATATCAAAGACAAAAGCAATCCAGAAGGAAGTTTTAAAATTGATGATTTGCATCGCCCATATGTTGATGAGCTTGTAAAACACACAGACGTAGGAGATTTAAAACGAGTTGAAGATGTCCTTGACTGCTGGTTTGAGAGTGGTTCAATGCCTTATGCACAGGTGCATTATCCGTTTGAATATAGAGATGGAAATGGCAATTTGATACGCACGGCGGAGGAGAACAAAAAGTGGTTTGACACTCACTTTCCTTGCGATTTTGTGACCGAATATGTAGCACAAACACGTGGTTGGTTTTATACAATGGTGGTTTTGGCAACTGCGCTGTTTGATAAAATCCCATTCAAAAATGTCATTTGCCACGGAGTGATGCTTGATAAAGACGGTCAAAAGCTATCAAAACGTCTCCGTAATTATCCAGATCCTCTTGAAATGATAGACATTTATGGTTCAGATGCAATGCGGTGGCTGATGGCTTCAAGCCCGGTCGTGCAAGGTGGGGATATGCGCATTGACAAGGACGGCAAGATGATTGCGGATGTCGTCAAGAATGTGCTGAACCCAATCTGGAACGCGTTTGTGTTCTACAAGCAGTACGCCGAGCTGGATAAAATCAAAATCACGGGGCACATTGACAGCCAAAATGTGATGGACAAATATATTCTCTCCAAGTTGCGCCTGTTTGTGGAGCAATTTGAGCGCGCCATGGATGCCTACAACACCATTGATGCCTGCCACGAGGTTGAGCTTTTTATTGATGTACTGAATAATTGGTATATCCGCCGCAACAAGGAGCGCTTCTGGAAAAAGGAACACGACACAGACAAACAGCAGGCCTACGAGGTGTTGCATTTTGTTTTGAAGACATTTGCAACTGCGACTGCTCCTGTTTTGCCTTTCTTGGGGGAGAAGGTTTATCAGGAGATTTGATAGAACAGATTTATTATTTGGTTTAAAATTAAACGCAAATCA
>JAFUUN010000018.1 GCA_017477855.1 Rickettsiales bacterium
AATTTATTATTATAGAAGATATTCTCTGACCACTTATATTTAACTGATTGTTGCTCGGGCCAAATGTTTTATTATTACATTCATTGACAAATTCTTTCAAATCGTCAACTGTTTTTAATTGATATGGGTCAATGTATGGTTTCAATTCGTAATAAAAATTTAAAAACCGATTATTATTATTTTTATTATTATCATTCAACAAATTTTCTATTTCACTTATTTGTTTTCCTGAAATATAGTTCCAAAATCCTTCTGGTACCACGATTTTTTTTGGTCTTTCATATGATGATAGTGTTGTATTTAGGTCGTTTATGAATTTTTCTATACTATCTTCTTGATTTAGATTAAGCGCTCCGTAAGTGTCAGTTTTTGCGTTCTTGCAACTCCAGCCGCCTATTTTGTTAAAATTACCAATTACATAACCTATTACTCTGTTGCCAAATGGCTCAAAAAAGTAATTGCTTTGTCCTGCATCTTTTTCTAACAAAACTGAAGTGCATAAGTTGTCGTCCTTTACAACATTTTCGTAAGTATATTTATCCTTAAATTCCTCGCTTATAAAATGACAAATCAAATATTTCTGTCCGCCCTTTGTCGTTTTAATTCCATATTCATCAGTACTTGCTACCTTATATTTCTCAACATCGCCGTTTTTGTTTGACATAAAAAAAACTAAACCCTTCTATTATATCAACAAAGAAGAATATTGCAAGTTTTCTTACCTCCCAAACCTCCTCTGCCTATTGCCAAACCATTCCAGCGCTGCAGTAAAATCCTCCTTTGCAAATTCTGGCCACATTTTGTTGGTAAAATACAATTCTGCATAGCTCGCCTGCCAGAGAAGAAAGTTGCTCAACCGTTGTTCCCCTCCTGTGCGAATAAGCAAATCCACATCTTTTGCGCCTTTTGTGAAGAGATTTGCATTGATATTTTCCTCATTTATCTCCAACTTCTGCTCCACAACCGCCTGCACTGCCTGCATTATATCCTGCCGCCCACCGTAGCAAATACATAAATTTACAAGCAGCTTGGGCTTGTCGTTTTTCCACTCTTTTTTATTGACTTTAATTGCCTCTTTTACCTTTTTTACTATCTTCTCTGGTAGGAGTTCAAAATTGCCAATAACCTCTGCTTTTAGCCCTTTTTCTTTGTTTTCTTTGACATTCTCAACAATCTCTTCAATCCTAATTTTTAGGTATTCAAACAGGAAATCCAACTCCTGTTTTGGACGCTTTAAATTTTCAACAGACAAACAATATAGCGACAAAATTTTCACATCAGCTTCCTGACACCATTCAACCAATTTTTTAAGGTTTTCCAGACCTGTTTTATGTCCTTCGTTGTCTGGCAAACCTTTTGCTCTTGCCCATCTTCTGTTGCCGTCAAGAATTATTGCAATGTGCTCTGGTTTGTTTCCGTTCATATTATCTCTTCCGCATGATAAGCTCAAACTCGTTCAAAATTCGTGCCGTATCAATAGTATTCTCCATCAAATCAAAGCAACAACACATCAACTTTTTTCTTATAAAACCCTCTATTTTGTTATCACGATTGTAGTAAATCTTTTTCATTTCACTTTGCATTGGCAGACACTCAATGTTCTTTCTACATGTCTTGTCAACTGTAAAAATTTTCTTGCTTTCATCGTATATTTGATAGCTTCCAATCTCAACAAATTGGTCTTTGTTTTCTTCTGTTGGTATGCCGACTAACTCACTCAACAAGATACCTCCAAAGCCAATTCCCATAACTGGAATTTTTCCTTCGAGCAAGGTTTTGAGTTCTTGTTTAATATCCGCATTCACAAATCTCGTATTACATACAGAATCAGAAATAATCACACCATCAATGGTTAGATATTTAATCCTCTTTGCATGCTCATTCATTGGCACAATAACAATTTTCCAGTAAGTTTGTAAAATCTCCTTCAAGCCTTCTGATATGCCGAAGTCCATCACCAAAACATTTTTTTTAGAGCTAAATAAATCAAGTTTGTCTATTGTTTTTACTGCATTTTTTGCCTTGCAATTTAGATAAAAGGGTTTTTCAAATTCAGGTTTTGCAAACACATTGACCTCATCTATTGTCTTTGGCATCTCGTTCAGAAGTTTATGAATTTTTTTCTCATCTGCATCAATTTGTTCGTCAGAATTAGGAAAATAGAGCACGCATCGCACATTCTGATATTTAAAAAAATCTTTATCATTATCCAAAGATAAAGACAAAATTTCTGGCCTAAAATTTGTAATCAGTGTTATGTATTTGGCATGTTTTTCCTCATTCCAATCCTCAGGTATGCACGATGACAAGATTGCTATTGGGTTATCTGCATCATTATTTGCAATTTCATTTTTCTTGTACTTTTTTTTCTTTTTATCATCCTTTTTCTCTACTGTTTCGGTACTCTCACCAACATTTATGCATATATCGTCATCAAGTGCAAAAATGCGTGATGATATGTAGTTTATATTCTGCAAGTCAACAAATTCAAAATCGCCACGCACAAACGTTAGGTAACCACGAAATAGTCCATGCAGACCAATTGCTTTCAGATGTAACTTTTTACCATTATCAAAATATAACCAACAGTTTTCACCTTCTTGCGCTGCCGCGTCTTGCTCCATTTTTACTAATTTTTCTTTTTGTTTTTCACCTTCACTACGTGACATATCAACTTAAATGCAAACCTTCCAATGCATCACAAAATTCATGCGTTGCTGTGCTAAATCTTCCAATCAAAACGCCGTCTATAGCTTTGCAAGCAACCATTTTATTAATATTTTCTTCATTGATTGACCCACCATACAACACGCGCACGCCATCATCAAAATGCTCCCTGATTGTGTTTGCAACCATTGATATTTCCTCTTCCGTAGGTGTCTTACCACTGCCAATCGCCCAAATTGGTTCGTATGCAATCATGATGTCATCATCAATTTTAATGCCTTTTAATGCTACATCTAACTGTTTTGTTATAAATTCACACACAGCGTCCTGTCCTTTTGACTTGATGCTTTCATTCTCACCAACACACAAAATTGCACCAAGAGTGGAACTTTTCAACACCGCTAATTTCCTATTGACAACTTCATCTGTCTCGTCAATTTTTCTTCGTTCAGAGTGTCCTACCATTACAACTTTCGCACCACATTCTTCCAACATTTTGACAGATATTTCACCAGTCGAAGACACATTCTCGCTTGCAGAAACACACTGTGCGCCAATGCAAATTTGCTCATTTTCATGCTCTGTGATTATTCTCTGCGCCAAGTTGATATAAGGCGCCGGCGGACAGACAACAATTCGCAATTTTGGATCAAACACACAATCGCACAGATGCTTGAAATAGTGAATCGTGAACTCAAAATCTCCAAACATTTTCCAGTTTGCAATTATAATTTTTTCGCCGTTTTCACGCATTGCAACCAGTGATTAGATTTGAATTTTAAAGTCAAGAATTGCTTTTTTTATTTTGCGCGGCCGCAGGCCTTGACTTGTCAAGGGCGGAGGTGGTCGGTGGCGGCCGCGCATGCCAAAGGCCCCGCACGTCCAGTGATGCAAAGTGCTTTTCGTGCGAAGAGGCTTTGGCAAAGTTTTTTTTATTTTTTTAAAATTTTGTGTTGCGCTGCCCGAGGCCACGCCCTCGCCATTTGGCACCGCTACGCTCCTCCTCGCTACGCTCGGCGGCCAAATGCGCTCCGCGCCGCGCAACATCTACAAAAATCACTCACTCCTCATCGCCCTCTTTCTCTCGTTTGGATCAAGATATTTCTTACGCAAACGCAGCTTGTCAGGCGTTACTTCAATGAGCTCATCGTCCTGAATATACGAAATCATTTGCTCCAAAGTGAGCTCTCTGGCAGGTATCAACTTCACGGCTTCATCGCTTCCGGAGGCACGCACATTTGTCAAATGTTTTCCCCTGATTACATTGACCGGCAGGTCGTTTTCACGGTTGTGCTCGCCCAAAATCATACCAACATAAACCTCGTCCTGTGGCTTGATAAACATCACTCCTCTATCCTCCAATTTCCAGAGGTCATACGCAGTCGCAATACCATTTTCTGTGGAAATCAGCACACCGTTTCTGTATTTCTGCAAGCTGCCTTTGAATGGCGAGTAGCTATCAAATATCCTGTTAAAGACACCTGTCCCGCGCGTATCTGTCATGAATTCGCTCTGGTAGCCCATCAAACAGCGGGTTGGCACGAGGAAAACAAGGCGTGTTCTGCCAACACCAAATGGCTTCATTTCCTTCATTTCACCCTTGCGGTTTTGCAATTTTTGAATGATTGTGCCGCTAAACTCATCATCAACATCCATCGTGATTTCCTCGATTGGTTCAAGCTTGTTTCCGTTTTCATCCGTGTGAATGACAACTTTTGGACGCGCAACAGACAACTCAAATCCCTCACGGCGCATGGTTTCAATTAGCACTCCGAGCTGCAACTCACCGCGGCCACCAACCTCATAACTATCCTTCTCCTGCGATGGCTTGATCGTGATTGCAATGTTGTTTTCCGCCTCTTTTTCCAGACGGTCTTTTATCATGTTAGAAGTCAATTTTTTACCACTTTTTCCCGCGAGCGGCGATGTATTTGGCCCAATTGTCATTGACAAAGTTGGTGGGTCAATAGGTGTTGACGGCACGCATTCCTTCACGTTTGCGGAGCACAAAGTGTTTGACACAGTTCCGATGGAGCACCCTGCAATAGTGACAATCTCACCGGCATCGGCCTCTTCAACTGTCTCTCTGGTTAGTCCCACAAACTTTTGTATTCTCGTAATCTTGCATTTTTCAACCACCTTGTTCTGCAAGTCAAGCACCTGAATTTGCTGGTTCAATTTGGCCTTTCCGCTGTAAATCTTACCAGTCAACACACGGCCAAGGAAATTGTCCTGCTCCAACATCGTAGCCAAAAAGCGGAACTCATCATCCTCATATTTTGATTTAGGACATGGCACAAAGTCCACAATTTTGTCCAGCAATGGTTTGAGGTCTCCACCACGCTTTTCTACATCTTCGCTGGCCCAGCCATCACGCCCAGATGCATATAAAATAGGAAAATCAAGCTGCTCATCAGTTGCTTCAAGGTTGACAAATAAGTCAAAAATCTCCTCAACAACCTCCTTTGCTCTCTGGTCTGGTTTGTCAATTTTGTTGATGACAACAATAGGACGAAGCCCTTGTTTTAGTGCCTTACCAAGCACAAACTTTGTCTGCGGCATTACACCTTCTGCACTGTCAACAAGCAAAAGACAACTGTCAACCATGCACAGAACACGCTCTACCTCTGCTCCGAAGTCAGCGTGTCCCGGTGTGTCAATGATGTTGATTGTATATTCCCCATATTTTATTGACGTGCACTTGGAGAAAATAGTAATTCCCCTCTCCTTTTCAATGGCATTGTTATCCATTATCCTTACATCTTCCAGCTGGCTGTCGCGAAAGTTGTTGCTGAACTTAAAAATTGAGTCAATAATTGTTGTCTTTCCATGGTCAACGTGAGCTATAATTGCAATGTTTCTTACTTTATCCAACATATTTTTAAAAAACGAGTTTTAATTCATAAAGTGGATTTTTTATTTGCAAGGGAATTGTTGATATAAGACATACATTTCTCATTATCGTATCACTACTTTAAGAATAGGAATGATGCCAAAAAGCTTTATGCAAATACTATTGTCTACTTTTATAATTTTTAAAAAATTTATTTTGGTAAACAATTTAACATACACTCTGTGTTTTACGCACATCTTTCTAATAATAACAATATTACTATTCAACAGTGATGGATAGAACTCTGTTTTGCTTGCAAAATACCACCAAGTTGCATAATGCTGTGTAATCTGTCCTTCTAAGCAATTTGAATTTGGATAATTCCAAGGCTTATATTTCCCTTCAAAGTGGCGAATAATACAATTATCTATCTTTTTTACTCTAACGTATCTACTCGTATAGCAATATTTCATGTCAAGTGGTTGGATTTTTCCCTTCAAAGCTATTGAAATGGCATCTTGTTCAATACACTGAGTAACCGCCTTTGGTACGCAATCAAAAATCTTTTTTGTAAAATCACCTTTTCTCCATTTTTTGCAATCAATAATTATCATGCCGCTATAAAAATAATCTGTCAAATCAACTTTTATCAATTTTGCTTTCATTTTAAGTTCTGTTTTTCCAAAAACATCATAAAAATCTTTGTTATAACAAGCATCTTTAACCATCCCAACGACATTGTCGCCAAGATTTTCATTCCATAATTCACTTATATCGCCAGTTGCCATTACATCAACGTCGCTATAAATGATTTTATCAACATCTATTAATTCTGGAATGAGAATTCTGTTATAAACATCTTTTGATATTTTAGCTTTCGCACATACCTCCGGCAAGTTTTTATATTTATCAATTTCACTTCGGATAAATTTTACATCAAAATTGTCATAAACTTTATCAAGATCTCTTATCATTTGTTTGTGCAACTCAATCATATCACTTTCAATCACATAAAAATGTATGAAAGATTTTGTAAAATGACAAAAACTTGCTATTGTCGTTGCAACATAAGCTGAATATTTATCATTTACACAAAACGCAACGTTAACCTCTCTCTCTCTCTCTCTCCGCCATACCTCATAAATTATTGGTTATGTTATCTTTTTTATTTGCAAGAAATTTGTTATTTATTAAAATGTCAATATGCAAGGAAATGCTTTTGATAGTTCACGACTTATTGTAAGCTGGAATAGATACGAGCAGAGTTTGATGAAACAGCACTTGATGAAGTGTGCATATAGCAAAAATCCGTATTGTTTTGGCGATAAAAGAGAGGTTTGTGAACTTCATAAAGCACTGTGTAAACATGGAATTATAAAAGCAAATTACAATTACCAAAATGGCCAAATCAACTATAACCAACTCCGTTGTCTTGTTAACGAAATTAACAATTCAATTACACAAAGTTTGCGTTTTTATAATCAGAATGATGCTAAGTATGAAAAAAGAATAAAATGGAACCAGTACGATATAAAAAGTAGTGATGATTATAAAGAAACTAAATTCCTAACCAGTTTTGCAATGGCAGTTCAGGATACTAAAATACGTGGAACATTTATACCGCAATCAACTCAGTTATACAACCATCCAACTATCAAAAACATGATGTGCGCACGTTACTACAAATTTGACCAGACAGGTAATTGCCATTATTGCAAATATGTCACTTTTGAAAAAGCAAAATTATTAACATTGGCGACGCAGCTTACCAGAGTTGGTTTAAACTGTAAAACAACGGTTCACAATTCAATGAATATAAGAGGACCAACGCAGAACTCTGGTACACAATATACAATCAACTTTATTGACACAAATAATTTTTTAGGCACAGGTGTATTGGCAATGGATCGTCTTGGTATTGGCATGAATGGAGTTGATTATTACAAAAATCTTTATAGAAAACTATTTGATTTTGCTTTACGTAGGGCGACAAGTCAATGCAATAAAGGGATATGCAAATGTCCTTGTTTTTTTATACCTTTGACACATTTTTGGGGTCAAAAAGATAAAGATGGGATAATAAATGTAAATAGATACATGCGGCAAGCATTAGATAGCATTCTCAATGCCCAATACAACAAAGATTATAAATATAAGGATCTAATTGTAGTAGATGTTATAGATTACAATCTTGAGAATTCTAAATTATTCAACCAAAATAATTGGAAACACGGAAAAATACTAAGCCGCGCAACACCAACCGATCTATTCAATGATAATAGATACGATGAATATGCCATAGGTGCAGGAGACCATTACGCATTTATCGGAAATGAATGCATGGAATGCTGGAAGGGTTGTGCAGCAAGTAGTCAAGAAGCATTTGCAATGAAAACTGATTTTCCTCGCTTTTATAGCAGCAAAAATCATGGTTTTGCAAAAAATGGATATTGGCAATTAAACAAAAATGATTTAAATATGCCAACGCAATACCAATTGTATTTGAATTATCATGACAAGATAATAAATATAGACGAACAGAACAAATATAAACAAATACAGAATTTTGCTAAATACGGACAACAAATGAATAAGAACCGCATGAATAATATTACTAAATAGAGTTTTTGTTGCGCGGCGCGGAGCGCGTTTGGCCGACGAGGAACGAGGCGCAGCCAAACGGCGAGGGCGTGGCCTCGGGCAGCGCAACAGAAAATTTTTAAAAAAACGCACAAAATTTAAAAAAATAAAAAAACTTTGCCAAAGCCCCTTCGCACGAAAAGCACTTTGCATCACTGGACGTGCGGGGCCTTTGGCATGCGCGGCCGCTGCCGACCGCCTCCGCCCTTGACAAGTCAAGGCCTGCGGCCGCGCAAAATTTAAATTAATATTTCTCTTTTCACAAAACAATCAATGCAGGTTGAAAATAAAAATTCACAGCCAACCATGCCTGCATGTCCTTAAAATGTGGAATTGTTGGCCTACCAAATGTCGGTAAGTCAACTTTGTTTAATGCAATAACGAATACAGCAAATGCTCAAGCAGCAAATTATCCTTTTTGCACAATTGAACCAAATGTGGGTAAGGTTGAAGTGCCAGATGCTCGCTTGGAGCGCCTTGGCAAGCTGGTGAATACGCAAAAATTGGTTTATAATCAGTTGGAAATTGTTGACATAGCTGGTCTTGTTGCAGGTGCAAGCAAAGGCGAAGGGCTTGGCAATCAGTTTCTTGCAAACATCCGCGAGTGTGATGTAATTATCAATGTCATTCGCTGTTTTGATGATGAGAATATAGTGCATGTCAGTGGCTCAACCGATCCAGTCAGGGATTTGGAGACAATAGAGACAGAGCTCCAACTGGCTGATATCGCAACACTGGAAAAGGTCATCACTAACAATGAAAAGAAGGCCAAGGGGCGCAATGAAGAGGTTATATTGCATTTGGGAGTAGCTAAAAAACTGAAAGCGTTTGTTGAAAGTGGCAAAATGGCTATTGATTGTGAGTTATCAGATGAAAAAGAACAAAAAACGGCCAAGCAATTCTGTCTTTTGACAGCCAAAAAAGCTATTTATGTTGCAAATGTAAAAGAAGATGGTCTTGACGGGAATAACTATACAGCTACCTTGACTGACTTCCTTGCTGGAAGAAATACAAATAATGACAAAAAACCAATTATCATCTGTGCGGCCATTGAAGCGGAAATTTCAACCTTCTCCAAAGAGGAAAAATTGGAATATTTGCAAGCCATAAACTGCACGGAGAGCGGGCTTGATAAGGTTGTTCGTGCAGGATACGAAGCGCTCGGATTGATTACATTTTTCACAGTTGGGCCAAAAGAGACGCGTGCATGGCAAGTCAGAAAAGGCGCAACTGCTCCTGAGGCCGCCGGAGAAATTCACACCGACTTCCAGCGTGGCTTCATCAAGGCAGAAACGATTGCGTATGAGGACTACATCAAATACGAAAGTGAGGAAAAAATAAAAGAGGCAGGCAAACTGCGGACAGAAGGCAAGGATTACATCGTCAAAGATGGCGACATTTTCAACTTCAAGTTTAATGTTTAAAAAATTTCTGTTGCGTTGCCCGAGGCCACGCCCTCGCGGTTTGGCTGCGCCTCGCTCTTCTGTCTCCGCTCCGCTCCGACCCGCTCGGCGGCCAAACCAAGCTCCGCGCCGCGCAACAGAAAATTAAAGACCCAAAAAGCTTTTCTTCTTTTCCTCTTTCTTGTCTTTCAAATCTACCGCATCAAGTTTGCCGTTATCAACATTTTTCAAGCCACGAATGTCCAATGTTTTTTTGTCCTGTTTTTTTTTATCTTTATCTTCTTTTTTATGTCCATTTTCATCAAGTTGGTATTTTTTTTCCAGTTCTTTGTAATCTTTATCAATCTTCTCATTCATTTGTTTCATATCTTTTTTAAACTTTTCGTAATCATCGTTAATGCCTTTGTTCTCTTGTTGTAGCCTCAAAATAGGATCATCAGGATTTTGTCCTTGCTGCCTCTCTTGCAGGCGTTCTCGCTCTTCTCTGAAAATTCGTTGAATATATTCGGCCTTCCTTTCTTCATACGCACGATCGGCCTCTGTTTGTGCCATTTGTATTTTTTCCTGTTGATTTTGCAAGATTGCATTGCATAGAGCTTCCTTATTTTGTGTTTCTGAACGCGCAAATTGCTCATTAAACTGTTCTGTTTTTTGCGCACGTTCAAGCAAATTGCTTGCATGGCCTTTCTGATATTGAAGTACGGCCTTTTTTAGCAACATCAAATTGTTCATTAATGGCTGTTTTTTCTTTGCTTCAAGGATTTTTTCTGGGTCTGGTTCTTTATCATTTGCTTCGTTCTTTTTTACATCATCTTTCTTCTTTGCTTCGCCGTTTTCGTTATTTTTTACAAGCTTATCAACAGCAGATGACATGGCTTATTTTACAATAAATATAGTTTCTTTTCAAGCAAAAACGCAACTTTTATCATCTATTTTCCTCAAATAAACCGTCGGTTTTACAACAACATCGTCCCAAAATGCAATGTTTGGATAAACCTCAATGCCATCCGCAACAATTTTTGCAACCTCCATTTCATCAGGAATTTTGATTTTTCTCTCCTTAATTTGCTGAACAATTTCATGAACTTTGAACAAACCGTCCAATTGCATTTCTATATGTAGTAATTCCGTTGGTAGAATTGTTTGGAGATTTTCAGAAAATTTTAACTTTGGGAATGTGGATAATTTTGTGGCTTTATCAATGGCAAATTTTTCTATTTGTAGAATTTTTATTGCTTCATCAATGGAGTGAAATTTAGATAGAAAATCAGCTTTTTCCTGCGAGCCAACAAGCCTCAACAGCGCACAAACTGCCTGCAAGATTGAAATATCATCTTCCTCTTTTATATCAAACATTGCATGTTTTGGTCCAATTGCAATTGTAAAATTTGCGTCATTGTTGGTGCAATTTTGTAGTTCAACTTTGTTGCCAAAAATTCTATTTATAGAATTATTTATTTCATCGGCATTTTGCAAAAATGGTTTGTTGTTTTTGAAAAATGATGTTTCTACATATAGAATTTCTACATATAGTAATACTATTTGTAGAATGTTTTTTGGCACATTACAGGTAAATGTAAAATAATTTCTCAGCGCCGTGTTGAAATAAAATTCTGGTGGAATGTCATTTTTTTCATCAAAATGTTCAAGATTTAGCCGTGTGTGAATAAAAACATCGCACTGTTTTAGCCGCACCAAATCTGGTTCAGTAATGCCTTCTTTGATGCCTTTTTTGTAGAGTTCGCCGCAGATTTCAAATGTCTCAAAAGTTGCATTAACATTCAACCAGCGAAGCAGTTTTGCAATCTTACTAAACACCACGAAGCCACTTTCGTAGCCGTATGCAATGCCAATTTTGAGTGCTGGAATTGTGTTTTTTGTCGCGTTCACTTCCATCAATTTATATTATTTTCTTCAAGAAATTTCCTGTGCGCGGCCTCTTCGTCAGCGGTCAAAACGTAGCACTGGCGCGGCGCCAACGCATCCCGCTTTTTGATGCCAACAAAATCCAGCTCATCCTCTTCCAGCGCACTGAGATTGCTGTCCTCCATCAATTTCAGGAATACATCGGCCAAGATTTTTGAGTCCAGCAGCGCCCCGTGCCCCTCTTTTTTACGCTCTTCCAGTGAAATGCCAAAGCGATTGCAAAGAATATCCAGTGATGCCTTTTGGCCGGGAAATTTCCGCCGCGCAACATCCAAAGTGTCAATCACCTCAAACTTTTGCAGCCCATCAAGACCAATATTTTTCAACTCGTGGTTGAGGAATTTCAAGTCAAAGCTGGCATTGTGAGCCACCAAAATCACCTTGTCGGCGCCAGCAGTTTCATTCAAAAAAGCCAAAAAATCGTTGACAATGTCCTTGAAAACTGGCTTGTCCGTGAGCATGTCATCGGTGATGTGCGTGATGTCAATGGTGTCGACCGACAGCTTGCATTCAGGGTTGACGAGCTGATGGTAGGTGCGTCCAGTGACTTGCTTGTCAAGCATTTCAACGCAACCAATTTCAATCACGCGGTCGCCGTTTAGCGGGTCAAGACCAGTGGTTTCGGTGTCAAAAATTACATATCTAATCATCTATCTGTAAGTTCTGCGCATTGTTTTTGCGTATTTCTGCGACATCATGGCCGTTTGAATGGCTACAATAGTGTCCGTGATGACATTGACGACAATCAACAAACTGGTTCCACTGATGACAAAAGAGCGCCCCTGTTGCGGTGAAATAAGCTCTGGCAGTGTACAAATAACGGACAAATAAATGGCGCCAATCAGCGACAAACGGTTCATGATACTTCGGAAAAGCTGCGCCGTTTGCTCGCCCGGACGAGTTCCCGGAATGAAGATGTTGCTCTTGCGTAACTGCTCGGAGACCTCCTTGGCGTCAAAAACGACATTGTTGTAGAAGAAAGAGAAGAACACAATGAGGATAATTTCTATTATAATATATGTCGGCGTGCCGTGCATAAAGTTGCGCAAAATGAACTGGATAATTGGGTTTGTTGAGTCCTTTGCGATGTTCGCAAGTGTGCCCGGGAGCAATATTACTGCGCTGGCGAAAATTGGCGGAATAACGTTTGCTGGGTTGACTTTGAGTGGCAAGAAGTTCTGCATTGGCTGGTGATTTTGTTTCATGTATTGTTGAATCTGTTGTGGGTATTGGATGTAAATCAAACGGTTAGATTTTTCCACTTTGACGACTATAAATAGTGTTGCGATGAAGATTGCAAACACCACAAACACGAAGATGGGGCTAACAGAACCGTTCTTGGCAAGGGTCAACAGGTTGCCGATGTCCCTTGGACTTTCCGCAACAATACCTGTAAAAATTATCAGCGAGCCGCCGTTTCCCACGCCTTTTGCAGTGATGCGGTTACCGAGCCACACAAGGATAAACGTTCCGCAAAGCATTGTGACTGCGCATGTGATTTTAAACTCCATGTTTGCTGCATCACTTACGCCGGCCATTGACAAAAGCGAGGCAATACCAAGTGCCTGACCGAAACCAATCAAGATTGTGAGATATTTTGTGTATTGGTTGAACTTTTCATATACAGCCTCGCCGCCCTCTTTTTTCATCTCCTTTAATTTAGGAGTTGTCGCAACGATCAACTGGATAATAATTGATGCTGTAATATATGGCATGATACCAAGCGCAAAGACAGAACAACGGCCGATTGCGCCACCTGAGAATATGTTAAAAACGCCGAAAATTCCCTTGCTTGTCATATCTGCAAATGCAGCCAGCTTGTTGACGTCCACAACTGGAACTGGAACAAACGAACCAAAGCGATAAAAAATCAATACGCCAAGTGTGAAAAGTATCTTTTTCTTTAATCCATTATCCTTATTAATAGTCATCAGGAGCCAGTTAAAACAGGGATTTTTATTTGCAAGAAATAATGAAGAAGATTTGTTGCGCGGCGCGGAGCGCGTTTGGCCGACGAGGAACGAGGCGCAGCCAAACGGCGAGGGCGTGGCCTCGGGCGGCGCAACACAAAAAACACCAACAAACAATTTCTTGCCAGTGGGCGATCCGTTTTTTATTTTCTTATTAGAAACTTAAATCTAATACAAGAAATATCATTATTTCATTTCACTGATAACTTTATAAATATTTAGTTCTATCTACTAAACTTCCTACAAGTAAAGATAATATTAATAGAGAGTATAAATAAGGAAATGGAGATGTTAAGAGGATATCCTTGTGAGATAAATCCCAGCCCACTTTTCTTTTTTTACCGCAAGATATGATGTAAGTTTTACTTTCACGACCTTGCCTTGTGGAACATCATGTCCTTTTCTGCCTGATGCATGGATTAAGTAAATCTCGCCGTTTTTGACTTCTATAATGCCGAGATGACCGATCGCCTCATTCAATTTTGAGCGCTTTTCTGGAAACTTGTATAGGAACAAAATGTCACCGTTTTGCACGCGTTGTTGGAGCTTTTTGCTGTTAATAAAGTCCTGACTTTTTACATAGTAAAACTGCTTGTAATGCCGTGAGCCAGCCATTACAGACATCTCATTTTCGGCGTAAATGCTCTTCCCCCATTTACCGCTAAAAATCATATCTTCACTGTAATCAAAGCGGTTTTCGTAGTTGGTAACGAGGCCATCTTTATCCAATTTACACTTGTCATGGAACATCTTGTCGCAGGCAATATCAGATGCTTTTTTGTTGTCACCGTCAGCCAATGCCAATGGGACACTCCTGAATACGAGATACATGCAGTCAATCTCGTCATCAATTATCAGTTTTCTGCTTTGAACATAAAGCCCAATTGGAATTCTGTCGTAATGTGTACCCACAAAACTATTGGCATATTTAGCTATTTTGTCGCCCAATTCACCACTGGTCGCAACATTTGAAAATGCACTACAAGAACACACTAACAAACACGCAAATCTCACCAACCAAAACTTCACAACCTAACTATTAACCAATTTTTTCTGTTTGAATAATGCGTGTTTTCTTAAATATGGGTCAAATTTTTTAAATGCTAACTTTGTTTGGTTTTTTCTTGGATCAACCCAGCGAACATATGAATATCCACTTTCTTCATTTGTCAATAACACCAATGTTCTGTTTTTCTTTGCCATA
>JAFUUN010000112.1 GCA_017477855.1 Rickettsiales bacterium
GTTGCGTGGCGCGGAGCGCGTTTGGCCGACGAGGAACGAGGCGCAGCCAAACGGCGAGGGCGTGGCCTCGGGCAGCGCAACACAAAATTTTAAAAAAATAAAAAAACTTCGCCAAAGCCCCTTCGCACGAAAAGCACTTTGCATCACTGGACGTGCGGGGCCTTTGGCATGCGCGGCCGCTGCCGACCACCTCCGCCCTTGACAAGTCAAGGCCTGCGGCCGCGCAAAAATAATAATAATCTTTTTTAAAAAATCTTATAAATCCGACCAGGCGGAGGAAAAAGCGCATTACGCACTCTTCCTTGCCTCGTCTTCGTCGTCATCGTCATCAGCGAGTTCATCAAGGTCTTCATCAGAGAAGTCATCGTCTGTGCCAGCTTCCTCAACATCAACGTCATTTTTGTGAGTTAATGCATATGTTGCTTCAAGCACATCTAAAACCTCTTTATTAGCCTCTTCAATCGTGATATTCAATGCCAAAGAATATTCATATACAAAGCGGTCAAATGCCTTGTCAAACAATACTCTTTCACCGTATGACTTGTTTGGGTCTTTCATACCAGCAAACAAATCTCTCACGACTTCTGCAACCAATAAAGCGCTTCCTGAGTCCAACTTTGTCTGGCATTCAACAATTCTCTTTGTCCAGATACCCTTGGCGCTTTTTGCTGGCTTGCTCAAAACGCTTTCAAGGATTTTCTTGGCAACTTCCTTGCTGATTATTGTTCGCATTCCCATTTCCTTCATTTTGTCAATTGGCGTAAGGATTTTCATGTCATCCTTGTCAAAATGCATCTCACAAAATGTAATCTTTTCACCAAGATACTCTTTTGTTTCAACGCTGACAACTTTTCCTGGACCATGAGATGCGCAATACAACATCATGCCTTCCTTCAACTTCACTTTTGAACCATTTAACTTTACTTCTACGGGGATCATAGGTCTACATAATACCACATTTTTTTAATTTGTCAATAGGGAGGTTTGATAGCTAAAATAGTGAGGACGATTGAAATAAAGATTGTTGGCTTTTTTTAATTGTTGTATTTATTTTTCTTAGCGTAAAACATGAACAATTATAAAAAAACATTCACAAATTGGAACTATTTGTTTACAATATCCTTCGCATATTCTATCAAAGTTTTTATATTTTTCTTCGCTGGAACATTTCTCTTTTTCAAACCAAGAAATTCATTTTTCTTTTTCTTGCCAATTTCACTATTTTCATCAAAAATTTGCATTTTATTGTTTTTATCAAAATAATAATACTCACGGTGATTTAATGCTCTACTTAATTTTACAAATTCTGGCAATAATATCATGGTTATAATTTCATTTGTTATCTCTTTTACAAGCGGATTATTAATATTGCATTTCAAATCTTTGGCCACTATTTTTGCAACTAAATCAGTTTGTTTGCAGAATTCTGCATTGTTTTTCATTGTAACGCCGACCAATTTCTCCATATGACCATTATAGCGCTTCATACCATCAGTTATTTTATCTAATCCATAATATGCCGAAGGACCAATTAGTTTTGAAGCTCTATCTTTAACAGTGGCAATGACAACTCTATCAAGCACACCATCAAGTTCTTTCTTGATATCATCAAATAAATCAAAAAATTTTCCATTTTTGTAATACATTCTGGAACCATTGCAAACATCGTAATTAATATATAATTTTACATCTTTGTGTTTTTGCAAAAACTCCTTAATTGATTTCATATATGTTTTTATACTGTCTATGTATTCCGGGGTTTCAACCAAAAGTAATCGTTCTTTTGAACCTGGTATTTGTGTATACGAACCATGGCATAATAGTTGCAATTTGATAACTTTCAAATCATTTGCTTTTTTTTCAAGTTCTGACAAAAATTCCAAATTTTTCTTTATATTTTTATGTTCTTTTCCGCTTACTACTTGGCTTATTGCATATCTATTTCTGTAATTGTCAGGATAATAAGCATTGGTTTGCAGATTTTCCGCGTCTTTTAAAGCAATAAATGCTACATCTGGAAACGGTTTTTCATTTGTCATAAATCAACTAATTGTAACATGTTGTTTCCTTTTTTGCAAATAAAAAATGACGGTACGAGGCACTAACGGTCCGTGCTACCACCCCAATATCTTGACAATTACATTTTTTACACAACCATCACCCAAGTATGCCACAACTAAATCTTAGTTTTTACATCTCACAAATTTGCTGGTTGTTGGCCAGCTTTGGTGCATTTTTTTGTATATCAAAATTTATAATCCTGCCACGATTGGCAAATATCTTGCAGAACCGTGAAAATACAGTCAATGACAACATCAATTTTGCCAATGAGACACTAACTAAGGTTAAACAGATAACTGAAAATTGTGATAATGTAATGAAAATCACTAAAGAAGATTGCGCTGCACGTGTTGCGCAGTGTATTGCAGAGTGCAAAGAAAAAAATGACAAGACACTGAAAAATTTAACAAAACGCATGAATGAAGAGGCACAACAAAACATCATTTCGGCAAAGCAAGAACTATATGAAATAGAGGGGGAACTGAACGAAAAAATAATCAACATCTCGGCAGAAATTTTGAAGAAAATCTTCCTCATCAAAGATGTCGACATTGACAAGCTCAAAGAAATAAGTTGTAAAGTTGAATTATTATAATATGACAGAGACACACGTTTTAATTGCTGGTTTTTTGATAGTATTTGGCTTTGGCGGATATAAACTGGCTAATGTGATAAAGAACTTTTTAGACAAATACAGCAGCAATATTGCAGGAAGAATACATGAATCGGAGCAGCTAAAATTGAAGGCCGTCATTGCATTTGATGAAATAAACAAGCGCGCGGAAGCAATCAATGATGAGGTTGTAAAAATGAAAACTGACGTCAACAAGCAGATGGAGCAAATACAAAAAGGTTTTCAAGAAAAGGCAGACAAAGTGGCTGATAGAATAATCAAGAATAACAAAGAGCGCATTGAGGCTGACAAAAAAGAGCTCATTGAAAAGACAACCAAAACAATTCAAGAGTGCGTAATTAGATATATCACGGAATACAACAAACAAACACCAAGTGAGCAAAAAGACAAAAATATCATTAACATGTTGCTTAAAGTTGATTTTAAAAAGCTACTAAATGATTAGATGTGCTCTCAAAATCTTCACACTTTTATCCCTATTTTTAGCCACGACAGTAGTATTGTCAGATAGCGCAAGTTCATATAATTTTTTCTCCAAAAAACACAGGAATTCTGAGAACGAAGTAGTATTTTCAAGAGATGGCTCAGGTGGCTTGTCAAAAAATTCCGTCTGCAAGCGTCCAAACTGGACAAGTTGCTATGCCAAATACCACAACTACTGTGTCAACACAAGACATGAAATTATCGCGGAGCGCTGCAAGGTTTTGTCCGTCCAGAAAAGTGGTTCGTTTCATATTGCTGTTTCAGGAGCGGAATGCCGAGATTATTACACTGGCGAGGAAATTAATGATGTCAAAAAAGTGCAAATAGATCATGTCTTGCCATGGTATTGGATCAAACGGCACGGCGGCTGCGATAGGGCAAAGGCAATCTACAATGACCCAGATAATCTGGTTATTGCCAGCGAGGCAGTTAACGACAAAAAAGCCAATGTGCTCCAACCAGAATGGATGTCTGATGAAAAGCTACGAGAAATACGCCACAGACAATATAACTTTTGCAACAAGTGGGGTTTAAGTGATTGTGATGAACTCCTTCTTGACAGTGATAGCACATTTGGCATTGAGGACAATGAAATCACACAGGGTTTGCGGGAGATTATAAACGAGGACGACAGTGATAACGATGTGCTTGTAGAGTCAAAAGATGACAAAAATGCTGTCAAAAATGCACATGAAAGCAAAATTACTCTTGGAAGAAAACCGATCAATAAAAATGTAGATATCTGGAACTTACAAATTCCTAACCTTGATGAGGAACAAGAGTGAAAACCTTGAAAAATCAAACTAAAAATGAAAAAACCACAAAAAAGCAATGCGAGCTGATGTCAAGAAAAAAATTTGCATTTTTTTAAAAAAAATTGTTGATTTTACAGCTTGCAGTTTTTAGAAATCTACGACACTTATTTTATAATTCATGTCTGTTGATGTGAGTTATTTAGTTATTTTTATATTTGTTACTTCCTTTTTTGTGTCGCAGTTTTATCGTGAAAAAGATGGATAGGGCAAATGTACAAGTAGCGGAAAGTCAAGATGTAAATCAAAAGTTGAATGCCTATATGCATTCAAAGCTCAAAGAAGAGATTGGGCTAAGAAATTATTTGCGATACATGAAAACAGTTGTGTTTAGTGCGCTGGAAAAGCATATATTTGCAGTCATTTGTGAAAATCGTGAAAAATTGGAGGAATTGTATGAAAAATACAACATGCAGATAGGTAAAATAGTGGGACAAACGTGGTGTTCTTCAAAGATTGAGATTAAATATTATTACAGCTATTCTGCTAATACAGAAGATCCTTCTAACATAATTGAAATCAATTTTAACTCAGCATTTGTTGAAACACCAAACAATGAGGTGATTTATTTCAATGACAGGACGAATAATCAAACATTTGAGAATTTTGTTGTTTGCGAGGATAACATAACGGCAAGCGAAGTATGTAAATCTGTGGTGTGTTATACAAATAAGGAACTCGTGAACGAGGGAGCGGTTATACATCTTCAAGGGCAGATAAGTTCTGGAAAAAGCCACTTGTTAAGTGCTATGCAGACATATTATCAGAAAATGGGTGGCAAGATTTGTCTGATTACGGCATCTACTTTTTTGAGACAATATGTCAGTTCCGTCCAGCAAAAAAGAGGGTTTGCGTTCTATGATGAACTGCTTGAAAATGACATAATTGCGATTGACAACATTGATGACTTACTTGGCAAAAATGGTACACTGCATGCACTAAAACAGCTTATTGGATTGGTAATTGAGAACAACAAATTTGTGGTTTTGTCATCAAGGTTGACTTCGGCAGAGTTATCAGAGAAAAACAGCCATCTAAAAAACATTCTTTCAAGTGCGTTGTCATTGTCTTTGGGCTCGCATAATCACGAGGTAAAGTCAAAGATTTTGATGAATTACATAACAGAAAAAAATATGAATGTGCCGATTTCAATCGTGCGTGAATTGGTTGAAAAACTTGATGGAAATGTCCGTGAAATGAAGAATTACATCAAGAAATTGTCAATTGTGAAGTCGGTAAGGAAGTTTGAGTTGAACTCATCTTTGGCAATGGAAATTTTGTCAGAGGGGCAAGAAATACAGGTATCTCACAAACAAATTTCAAATGAGGAAATTGTGAAAGTTGTAAATAATTATTACAAACTGCCAGAACAGGCATTGTTGTCAAAAATCAAATCGGCAAATGTTTGTAGAGCCAGAAATGTAGCAATGCATCTCATGAGGACAGTAAATAACGCAAACTTTCAGGAAATAGGTAGGTGTTTAAATAGGACGCATGCGACAGTGATTGCGGGGCTGAAAAACATTCAAGTTATGTTGGAAAATGACAAAAAATTGCCGGGGGAGGTGGCGGAGTTGAATGAAAAAATTAAGCTTTGATTTGACTGTTATTTTGGATTTAATATAATCTGTTGCCAAATACATGCAGAAAACAAGGAAATCATGGTGGTTGATTGGTTTGTGGTTTAACGGTATGTATTCATGAGCACGAGTGAACAACTTTATAAAACAGGAAAAATATTAACGATGGTAATGCTTGGATTAACCGTTGTTGGTTTTATCATTGGTTTAATAGCTTATTTGGTGCGAAAAAAACAAAAAGAGGAAGAAGAAAAAAAGAACAAAAGTTTAGGTTATTCGTCTGATAATTTAATCAAAGACAATAATGTTCGTAGGGATATAGAAATAACCAGAGATTTGGGAAATATAAACGTTGCACAGTATAAGACCATTTTGAATACACAACAATATCTTGATAGTTTGTCCAGCCTCAACAATGGTCTCGGAAATGGAGTATTTTGAAATAAACATGTGGCGTTATTAGCGGACAACTTTTTCATAATGATATTGCGTTGCGCAGCGCGGAGCGCGTTTGGCCGACGAGGAACGAGGCGCAGCCAAACGGCGAGGGCGTGGCCTCGGGCGGCGCAACAGAAATTCTCACAAAGAAGTCAAATAAATGAATTGCTTGACAATTATATTTTCCAGTTTCACATGATGCATATGTTCGGAATAATAGCAGTTGGAGACAGACAGTATAAGATTGTCCCAGGGGAGGCTTGCATAATGGAAAAAATTGACGCAGAGGAGGGCGCTGATGTGAACTTGAAAGGGCTTGTATTGATTGCAAATGATGGTGAAGTGGTGGTTGATATCAATACGCTGAAAGATTATACAGTTAGCGGTCAAGTCGTAAAACAATTTCGCGATGATAAAGTCATTGCTTATAAAAAGAAAAGAAGACAAGGATACGAGAGAAAAAGAGGACATCGCCAATACAAAACATTGGTTCTTATTAAGGAAATAAAATTATAGTATAAGGTTTTAATGTTATGGCACATCATAAAGCTGGTGGTTCTACTAAAAACGGTCGTGATTCGGCGGGTCGTCGACTTGGTTTGAAGGTTTGCGGTGGCGGTTCTATTACTGCTGGTGCAATAATTGTTCGCCAAAGAGGTACAAGATACTTTCCAAAAGACAACGTTGACATGGGGAGAGATCACACAATTTTTGCACTCATTGATGGTACAGTTGAATTCAAAAAGACAAAAGACAATCGCGTACTTGTGTCAGTAAAGAGTGCGTAAAAGTTGGTTGATTTAATTATTGGTTGACAAACATTGTTAATTGGTGTATATTTCTAATGTTTTAATTGGAAATATATGGAAGAATTCGGTGGAACTCTTAATGAGCAGCTTAATTTGGTGTGCGAGTATAACAATGACGAAGAGAACGAGGCAAAATATAAAACCTTTGATAATTTTCTAAAAGCAAAACGTACGGAGTTGATCTCGGAATTGCAAATATTACGTAAAAAGAGAATTGAGAAAAAAGGAGGAGATTTGCTAAAACGATGCGCGATTGTTCAAAAATTAACAGCCATAGATGATTATTTCAGCACAAAGAATATCTGCAACCGTGTCAGTAATGACCAAATTATTTACGCAGACAAATCATTCTATTACGGAATGTAAACAGATGTTCATTGCTTTTTGATTAACGTATCCAGCTCCTTCACCTCCTTCAACAACTTTGTTACCATGTCAAAAGTCAATGAGTTCGGCCCATCACTGAATGCATGATCTGGGTCGTTGTGGACTTCGCAGAATAGTCCTGCAATAGGTCTTGCTGCGATGGCCGCTCGGGCTAAAATTGGTGCCATGGTTCTGTCCCCGCCACTGACATCACCCAGTCCGCTTGGCATCTGCACTGCATGAGTAGCATCCATAATGACTGGTTGACCCGTTTGTGCCATAATCTCCAATCCGCGCATATCAACAACGAGATTGTTGTAGCCAAAACTTGAACCACGCTCGGTCAGCAGTACATTGTCATTGCCAAAGTGCGCGCACTTTTCAACCACCTTTTTCATGCCATCGGGTGCCATAAACTGCCCCTTTTTGACATTCACAACCTTGCCGTATTTTGATGCACTTTCCAGCAAATCTGTTTGCCTACAAAGGAACGCTGGAATTTGCAATATGTCAACCACTGGCCCAATGATTTTGCATTGCTCTGGAAGATGCACGTCCGTAATCACAGGGCACCCGAAGTCCTTTTTTATCTTCTCAAACACTGGAATAGACTTATCCAAACCAATGCCACGTTTGCTGTTTATGCTTGTCCGATTGGCTTTATCAAAAGATGCCTTGAAGACGTAAGGAATTCCAAGTTTTGATGTCAAATTAACCAAGAACTCCGCCACCATATATGCATGTTCTGGGCTCTCAATCTGGCATGGACCACCTATAAAAACAAATGGCAAATCATTTCCAAAGACAACCTTCCCAGCAGATATGTGTTTCATAAAAAATTAGTCAGTGGTTATCTGTGTTTTTTAATTGTCAAAGGTTGCATGTGATTGGGCATTAAGGATATAAATAACAAAGTGAAACCTAATGTTAAACATAAAAGTTTCCAGAATTCACATACGAGTTGTATCATTGAGTTATGATTTGTTTATTTAAAATGCCAAGTATATCTTGTTTTTCGTATTACTTTTTTACTCATTTATTGATAACAAAAATTTTTGCAAATGAAAAATGAGATTTTTGTTGCCAGCGCAACAAATTCCAACTACATCTATTGACTTTTATTTTACAAATACACCAGTAATTTTGTTAAATTATGGCAAAATTTACTATCGGAACATCTGAATTGAAGAAAGTTATAGACCAGGTTTCCCCAATGTTTGTTGGCGGAATAGACAATTTACCAAGAATACTTTTCAACGTTGGCAAGAAGGTTGAAATTAGCGCAACCAATGGTGATGCCTACACAAAGGTTGAGTTTGACTGTGACATTGAGGAAGAAGGCAGTTTTGTTGTGCCGGGAAAGATTTTTGAGAATATTGTAAAGAAAAGCACGAGCGAGAAAATAGAGGTCTCAACCGACAAGAGTGATGAGAGTAAATTGTCAATTCTGATTGGAAATGTGAAATATCAATTAGTGCTTGTTGACATCCACCCTGGCTACTTTGAAGCCCCCGAATTTGACAAAAGCAACAGCTTTTCCATTAACGCACAGGACTTGAAAAGTGCTATTGAGGCAGTCAGCTGTTGTGTTGACAGTGCAAAGCCACATTTGAACTGCGTAATGATCCACACGGATGCTAAACAAGAGGGTAAAATCTTCATTGTTGCAACAGACGGAATGAGATTAGGAATTGCAGAAAGAAACGGGAAAAATGACAATCCTGTTCCAAATTTGATGGTGCCAAAGAAGTCAGCAGAATACATTGTAAAAATGCTTGGTGATGTGGAGGATGAAATCAATGTTGACTATACAGAGAACATGGTGAAAATCTCCGTCCGCGGCATTTCATATACCACGAAGTTGCTTGATACAGCATTCCCAAAATATCAGTCAGTCATTCCAACATCAAACAACAAGACATTGGAGGTCAAAACCAGTGACTTGAAGGACACAATTAAAAGTATTTCCTTGGCCGCAGAAATCACATTCCGTATCAAATTGGAAATCAAAAAAGACAGTGTCTATATCTCATGTGAGGATAATGGAAACAATGCAGACGGAACTATTGAGGGCACATTTACAGAGGCCGACCCAATGCAGCTTGTTTGCAACTTCCGCTTGTTGATGGAAATCTTGGAGAACATTGGGTCATCAATTATCCGTATCCAAATCAATAACGAGAGCACACCAATGCTAATCCGCTCGGTTGATGACGAGACGGTGAAGTACGTATTCATGCCATTTGTGAGCTAAAATGAGTAAGGAAAGAGGAACAATAAATATCTATCTTCACAAGTTCTGCATCATGTTTGTGAGTGCACTGCTACTTTGTGCGTCCATGTTCATCTGCCACAAAAAAGGATTTAATGCAGGTGTTGATTTTGCAGGAGGATTTGTTGTTGAGGTCGCGTGCAATGAATGCAATGGTGGTGAAATTGCAGGAAAAATCTCCAAAAAGCTTGGCACATCTGTCTTTCACCAACAAATTGATGGCGGCTATCTGTTCAAAAGTGCAAACAGTGGCGCAAATTACGATGAAACACTTGGCCTTTACAAGGAGGTTCTTAACACCAACAAGGACATCAAAATTGTTAAAACTGACTTCGCATCTCCGCAAATGACCGCCAGCTTCCTCAAAGACAGTATCTTTGCATGCTTGTTTGCGTTTGCGTGCATCGGTATCTACATGATGATAAGGTTCAACTGGAAATTTGCAGTCAGCGGCGTGCTTGCTTTGGTATATGATGTTTTACTCGTTCTTGGTTGCATAAGCGCCATGCAAATAGAGGTTTGCCTCATCACCCTCACGGCACTGTTGACAATCATTGGATATTGCATTAACGATAAAATCGTGGTGTTTGACCGCATCCGTTCCAATCTCTGGGACAGAAAACAGCCAGTGGCGTCCATCGTTCTTACCAGTGTCAAAAGTGTGCTTGCGCGAAGTGTGCTGACATCATTCACAACAATTATTACAACAACCAGTTTGCTGTTCTTCGGCGATCGCTCTATTTTTGAGCTCGGACTGACGATCATCTGTGGTATATTCTTTGGCACATTATCATCACTGCTCATTGCGCCATCGCTGTTGTTGTTGCTACGTATCACCCACCACAAACCAAAAGTTGAAAAAGATCTAATGTTTTACGCCTCATAACTATGATTGGCAAGCTAACTGGCCGAGTTGCTGGACAGTATGGTGATATCGTTATCATTGAAGTTGGCACCGACATTACAGCAGTTGGATACGAAGTTGTCATGAAGGCAGGTGAAGTTGGTACATTTGCACCGGGTGACATAGCAGACGTATTTGTCAAAGAAATTATCAAAGAGGACGATGATACTCTGTATGGCTTCACATCATTTGAGGAAAGGTGCTGGTTTGAGGAAATGATAAAGCTCAGCGGACTTGGGCCTAAGATTGCACTAAATATATTGTCAACCTACTCATGCGAAGAAATAACCGAAGCAATATTTTCCAACAACTGTGAGTTTTTCAGCTCAATTAGTGGTATTGGTGCAAAACTGGCAAATCGTATTCCTGTTGAAATGAAAAAACAGATTGAAAAAATTAACCAGAAAATCATGGAATTCAACGGCGCCCCGGTTGTAAGACGGCCAGCACCAATAGTATCAAAGCAGAAAACAGTAAAAAATAGCAAGCAAGTTGAAAAAACGTTGCAGTTTGAAGACAACAAAAAGTCCAAAAAAAACAACAATAGTTTGGTTATAAATGATGCAGTGGAGACACTAAAAACACTGGGTTTTACCAGTCATGAAGTCTATAGAGAGGTGTTTAAAATTGCCAAAAACAATGATTGCACAACAGAAGATATTGTTAAAGAGTTTTTGAAGAAGAAGTAGATTTTTCATTTTTTACTTCTGAGCTTTCATTCTTAATTCGCTTTCTTTTTTCTTTTTCTTTCGGAAATTGAATGATTTTGTCCTCTTTTTTAGTAGTTTGTTTTCCTTCGGTTTTCATTTCAGAACATCTTTATTTTATCATATTTTTTTCCTATGTCAAAGTTTTGAAAAGTTTTTTTGCGTTTGTAAGAGCACGTTTGGTTGAGAGGCAGTGCTGGGATGTGTAAAATGGCAAGTGTAAGTTTTGTGAGGTTTATCACAATTTAACATCAAGATAAGCGCTAAATATCAAGGATAAATTAAAAAATGAGCTTGCAAATAAAAATTTCACCTTTACCAACACACTGTTTTTATATTTATAGCTATGAAAGTTTGTACAAAAACAATGTTGATTGAAGAGATTGCTTCAAAAGTTGGTTGTTCAAAAGCGCAAGCAGGAAATTTTGTTAACGCTTTCTTTGATGTTATCGTCAGTGAATTGAAACATGGTAACAAGGTCGCCATTCCTGGCTTTGTTTCTTTCGAAGTTTCAGAGAGAAAAGAACGTCAAGGTTTCAACCCATTGACAAAAAAGCCAATCAAAATTGCTGCAAAGAAGGTTGCAAAAGTCAAATTGGGAAAACAATTAAAGGAGTGTGTTGTTAGCTCAGGCAAAAAAAGCAAATAATTTTTGCTAAATCAACATTTAATCATGATTAGACCCGTCAAGATTATTTTTGACGGGTTGTTTTTTTGTTTCAAAAACTAATTTTCACATCAATAAAAATCTCTTTTTTGTTGCCGAAGTATAAATTTAACCGTCCTAAAAGGTCTTTTTTGTAGAATGCAAATTCATTAGCAAAGTGTCTATTATCAGAAAAGCAATATAATATTTTCTGCAATAATTGACCATCTGTACCAACAATTTTTATCTGCTTTGGATGGAGCTGATTTGCGAATTCTTCGCCTACAATGTCTTGCCAGTGAGTTAGAATGCGTGCATCGTTAAAGTTTCGCTTTTTGAGTTCTTTTTCGTTCAGAGAGCAAATCTTCTCACTTATTGAAAATGTGTTGTAGTATCTCCAATCTGCCACGATTTGATGGTAAAATGATGATTTTATAATTCAACTGATTGTATTGTGCTTGCGCGGAGCGCGTTTGGCCGACGAGGAACGAGGCGCAGCCAAACGGCGAGGGCGTGGCCTCGGGCAGCGCAATACAAAATTTCTAATCATCCTTGCAACAAATCAGCATCACTTGAAGCTGCACCTGCGTTTGCATCGGCCGCCGCGGCTGTATTGATGTCAACATCATTAATCTCCTCGTAATCTTCATCATCGTCTTCCTCGCTGTCACTAATCAACTTTGACAAGATAATATTGCAGAACTCCGTGAAATATGGCAATGTGACAATAATACCATATTTCAACACTGCTTTTTTGTAGACCTCTGTGATGTAAGCAGATTGGTCTTCAATGTTTGGATTTGCTTGTGCAACTTCTGTCATGGCATTCAAAATTGCTACGCTCTCTGAACCACAATATTGGTCAACTGCATAATATGAAATGCCGCTCTCTCTAATCTTTTTGATGACATCCTTGTCTCTCAATTTGGCTGCAAATCCACCACCGCCACCTTCTTCCTCGTCTGCTTCAACACCTTCCAACATGTCGCAGATGTCTTGGAAAATTCTTGAACGTCCCAATGGAGCAATCGTGATTGACATACTCTTTTCAGAAATATCTGCTGTCAAGTTGTTTGCAACAGATGAAATCTTCCTTATCATCTGGACTGTTCCGTCATTAATCTGCGAGCCCTCTGACAATGGAATTTGTGGCAACAATTCTGGGTGTCTCAACAAAATACCATAATGTGTCAATCCGCCGCGTTTGATTATACCAAACAATCTGTCAGCCGCATTAGCTGCATCTGCAAAGTTATATGTTGCCTGAATGTATTGCAATGCTTTATTCCACTTCATGTCGCTAACGTAGCATGTTCCAAGAAGCATGACAATCTCGGCAATATACTGCACTTTCATCTGGTGGAAGAAAATCTCAATCAAGTCCTCTGTGAATGTATCTGTCTTTTTAATGACCTCAAATGCACATGATGGGTTTTCAAAAATCCAGTCAAGGAATGCCTGTCCAACATCTGCCTTTTTGTTAATCAATTTGTTGATATTCTTCAAGCTTTCTTTTTTATTTCCTGCATCAATATAATCTGACATGATATCGCGCAAGTCATTGAAGTTTGGTGCCAATGCATCTGGAACTTCCGCTGTAATGCCATTTTTCTCACGTAAGAAGTCAATCATTGCTTGGAATGTTTTTGTAATCTCCAATGAATATTTTGTGTCATTCTTGGTTGAAATAAACAACTCTCCCATACATGACATAAATACAGCGGCCGTTGAAGGACGCTTACGCATTCTTGCCAAAACATCTTGTGCCATTGCAAAATCCTGTTGGATGAATTTTCTGATAACTCTGTGTGGTGAGAACAAAATGATACAGGCAACTGTTTCATATAAATCGGTTGTCTTTGTGCTCTCTGGGTCTTCCTCTTCTAATGCCTTGAAAAGAACATACGTCTTCTTCAAAAGCGATACCAGCGCATCATCACCATTTCTGTTTGCGTAATATGACATAATCATAAAGCCACAGTGTGATGGAATTTTATTTCCGCTGTCAACAACTGGTTTCATGTCCTCGTATTCTGGATTTTCTGGAACGCCTTTTGCCGCCTCATCAAACTCGTCAATGAATACAAGAATTTCATCAATATCCTTATCTGTTAGACCAAATTTCTGCTTTGATTGCTCGTGCATTTCTTCCTCTGTAAAGGCAGGTTTATACTCTTGAATAGCGTTCGCGTTTGACATAATTAACTCTATAAACAGTTGGATTTTATCAAAAAATAAAATTTATGCAAGTTAGAAGTTTGTTAAAGAAAAATGAAATTTGTGTTGCGCGGCGCGGAGCGCATTTGGCCGCCGAGCGGAGCCCGAGCGCAGCGAGGGCGGATGGAGCGAGGCGCAGCGTAGCGGTGCCAAATGGCGAGGGCGTGGCCTCGGGCAGCGCAACACTTTTTTAAGAATGATATGCAAAAACCTCAACCAAGTCGTCAACAAAGTCTTGACATTTGCCAGCTATAAATATGCCTTGTTCAAAATTACCACCATTAAATACAGCTGGATTGTTTGCAGTAAAATGTCCTCCGATTGACTTCAAAATTGGTACAGCTGGCAGAATATCCCAGTCCTTGCAACATTCCGCGCAAACAAAGGCCTCGCAGTCATTGTCAATAAGCGACAGCAACTTTTCCATTGCTGAGAATTTCACGATATTGTTCTTGTCAAAGTTATAGCCCAGTCCACTTATGCGTTCTGCAATTTTATCAATGCCAATACTATTGAAAAATGTGTGCCCGCAAGCAACTCTAAATGGTCGCCGCTCTCGTTTGAATTTGAGACCATCAACCTTTGAAAATCTCAAAATTTTTGTCGTATTACCACCACTTCTGCGAAAAGATTTACTTTCATCACCGAACAGCAAAACTCTCTTGATTGGATTGTGAATAAACCCAATTTTTGGTTCGCCATCAACGCAAAATGCAAGGTTAATCGTGAACTCCTTGCTTGCATTGAATGACCTCGTTCCATCAATTGGATCAAGTAAAAACATGTGCTGCTGGCCGGCAATTTTGACGTTATCCTCTGGGTCGTTCTCCTCCGACAGAACTGGTATATCGCCAAACAAGCTTTTCAGACCATCCTTGATTATCAAATCCGAGGCCAAATCAAGGGTTGTCAACATGCTTCCGTCATCTTTTTTGTAGACCTCATATGCTCGCTTGCACTGCTCGTTTATTAGATAATATCCTGTGTTTTCCAGCAACGAGACAATCTCATCGGTTTTTTCCCGAACAACGCCAACCATGTAATTCTCTTGCTGATTGTTAGCCACTGACATATGAAAAGTGGTGATTCCAAGGGGAATCGAACCCCTGTTGTCAGGATGAAAACCTGATGTCCTAACCTCTAGACGATGGAACCATCATTGCTGATTGATAAACAAAAATAGTAATTGTCAAGGGTTGAAATTTAGTGTTGCGCGGCGCGGAGCGCGTTTGTGCGACAAACGAAGTGAGGAGCGAAATACAAACCGCGAGGGCGTGGCCTCGGGCGGCGCAACAATTTTTTTCAAGATAAATTCAACATAGCAAAAAAATGCAATTTTGTAAAAAAGTGTTAAAATGAATATATATGTTTAAAAATTTTTAATTATGAATGAACAGGAAAGAAGAGACGGTAGTTGTTTGGAGGAATGTTGCGAGGACACCCCTCTTGCTTGTGCATCAGCAGTTGCAAGTGGTTGTGCTTGTGGCGCTTTATTTGGTTGTTTAGGTAGCCCACTTGGCGTGTGTATAGGCGGCACAGCTGGTTATTGTAGCGGTTTGGCCACTGCTTATATTGCGCAAAGATGCAGTCGTCAAAATCCACACATACAACAAAATATAGTTGGCAATGACATTCGTCATCAGCAGAATTATATAGGTAACAGCCATGCTTCTACGTCACGAGAAACAGGAAGAGGCGATGGCGAGGGATTACAATATAGTGATAATAATATTATTGGTAATGATGCACCATGGATGATATTTGATAGATCTCATATGATGGACCCTAATAATCCTGGTCGCAATTATGGATTAACCGATGGAAAAGAAGTAGAAACGGAAGAAATCAAAAATGATATAGCGTGTACCAGTAAAAATAATTCAGAAAGAACAAAAGAAAACCAAAAATAAGGTTAAACGTATTATCGAATACAGTTTTTTTACTTTCTTCCCTGAATTATATAAGCAGAATTTTACAATCTTTGTAAATTGATAGTTGTGGTATCCAACAGTATTTAAATTTAGATTGAGTTGTTGCGCTGCCCGAGGCCACGCCCTCGCCATTTGGCACCGCTACGCTCCTCCTCGCTACGCTCGGCGGCCAAATGTGCTTCTAACACGAAGCAATATCTCATTTAAAAAATCAATACAAAAATTTCACAGAGCAGAAATATATTGATTATTTAATTAATTTTTGATAAACTTATAACTGTTTTAATTTTTTTATATGGAAGACAGTTCTATAAAAACACATAAAAACAATGATGAGACATTGCCTGACCAATGGGAGACATTAGTGCTTAATTTACCAAAGCCTGTATTTTTGTTTAGTAGTAAAATAATTGCTGAAGATATCAGAAACATTCTTGCAAATATGACTACATATGCAAGTAGAATGAAAATTCGTTCAAATCAAGATGTAAGCTCATTTGATGATAAGGAGCTATTGACAAAAGATTTGTCGCAACTATTTGTGCGGTTCAAAGATGATATTCGTGATAACGAAGTAAAACAGATGAACGGTCAATTGGCCATTTTGCATAGTCAAGTAAATAATTTAAGACAAGCTATCACATTGGGTGATGAATATGAAATGCTAAAAGCGCACAATGCTCTGAGAAAAACATGTCAAACTTTGTCCAGCGAATATGAGATGAAAAAGAGTTGCGTATTGCCATGGCCATTTGCATACTTAGAAACTCATTGCTCTGAAGAGGATAAAGAATATGGCAATCAACTATTAAAGATGACGAATGAGTATTATAATAAAACGAAGAAGTTCAATGAAATTAAAACGAATGAAAAGCAACAAAAACTGACCTATAAAAATGTTGATAAATATGTTTAACTATTTTTTGATTTCATCTTTCTTTTTCTTCCCGACAATCCTCCTCATGGCCCGACCAATAGTACCACCACTGTGCCATTCACCATATTGTTCTTGTGAAATCTTACGGTGTTTTATAGCACATGCAGTCAAAGCATCGCAGATTGCAAGTACTAAAATGCATGATGTTGTGGGCACAGGAAAGCCATCTATTGCCTCTTCTTTGCAGTCATAAACGATAGCAATGTCGCATTCTTTACCTAAAAATGAGTTCCTGTTGCTGGTTATTCCAATGCTTTTGATGCCATGCTTTTTGCAGTATAAAACCACATTTTTCATCTCTTCTGTATTTCCCGAGTGAGACAAGGCAATCAAAATGTCATCGCTCTCAAAGCTACCAAGATCGCCATGCACGGCCTCAACTGGATGAATTGAAAAACTTGGAATGCCGATTGATGCAAAGCACGCAGACACCTTGCGACCAATCAGACCGCTCTTGCCAATACCGCTTGTGAGAATACGCCCTTTTGATTTTGCAATCAGCTTGACTGCGGCAATAAAATTCTTGTCAATGCAGTTTTGCAACTTTTGCATCGCCTCAATCTCCTTCCGAACTACTGAATTGGCTATTTGAATGTTCTTGTCAACCATAACGAAGTGCATTTTAGAAGAAATATTTTATTGTCAAATATCAATTCTTCCTTGCGTTCTTTACAGTTTTTTGTTATAATTAATATAACCTTGTTTTAAGATTGTTTTATGATTTGTGATACTTGTGAGAAAATCAATCGCTTTTGTCTTCCATCCACAACAGAAGAAAAATCATAATAGAGTTTTGTAAACAATACCCAAAGTAGGAGGCCTGGACAGTCAATTGTTGGAAGATTAGGCCAAACACATTAATTGGTTTGCAAATAATTTCAGTGACAAGGATGTCAAAGTTAAAGGTGATTATGTATTTACTTCACAAAAAGAAAACTATTGATTTTTATTTTTATTCTTATGAGTTAATTTAGTGATTTAAAAATGGGACAAATCTCTGGCTGCTTGTCGCATATCAAGAAGAGCAATAATTGTCTGCAACCAATTTTTGAAGCTCTTATAAACTCTGTTGAAAGCTATCTTGAAGAAAGAAAGAGAGAGGGAGATTGAGATTGTATTTTCTGTGCAAAAAACGGAAAGTGCAATTGGAAATATTGACGTTCAAATTATTGATAATGGTGATGGTTTTGATTTAACAGATCCAAATTATCCAACTTTTGGAAGGTTTGGTAAATGGTACGATAACAGCAAAGGACAAAATAATAAATGTTGCGGAAGGGCACAATTTTTTCATTATTTTAACGAGGTTGAAATTATAAGTAAAGGTTTTGATAAGAACAAAGATTATAAAAGAATTCACTGGAAGGCTTCAAAAGAAAAGGAAGATATATAACGAGTTGTTGCTTTTTATAAGATTGATAATGTTTTTTTTCAGAAAGTAATTGACATGAATAAAACTTTTTGCGTTAGCGTTGCCACTCTGTTTTTTTCTATCATCAGTATTAATATCGGTTTGTATTCTGTACTTTCACAACGGCATGAGAATGATATACGAGAGGCTCATAAAACAGTCCAATATGTTATTGACAAGTTACAAGAAAAAATAGAAAAACGAGAAAAATATAAACAATATAAACAAAAAATATTGGCAGATTGTTCACTGATTAGTAATTTAAAAGTTCAAACATTACCAAATATTATTAATTTTCCAGCAATAATAAAACAGATAATTTCACCAACGACAGAAAAATATAATGCAAAAATTCAACTTCAATTATTTTTTGATGCAAACAAAGGAAATTTATACAATATTGATTTTAAGAATTGCATTTTTTCTAATCTATGGTTAGATAATGCCAATTTTGAAGGTAGCAGTTTTTATCGTGTAGATTTTTCAAGCTCAAAGCTTATAGATTCAAATTTTAAATTTTGTCGGTTTTCTTTTTTAGATTTTGCACATACGGATTTATCTGGTTCAAATTTGGATTTTGCAAAGTTATATAACTGTAAATTTAATAACACAAATTTAGCCCGCATAGCATCTAAAAAATTAATAATTGATGGAGAAGATATAAAAGGTCCTGTTTATTTTAGTGATAAAAAAATTGAAGAAATGTTAAAGCGAAGAGAAATGTTAAAGCGAAGAATATTTGCAAATAATAATAGAGGGAAAAACATTTATTTTGTTCGTAATGTATTAGGCCGAGAAATTTTGATACAAAATGATTTGGATGAACGAATTTGTAAAAAATTTCTTGAAACAGATATAAGAAAAATAGGTAAAATGATTTATAAAGGACTGCTTAAAAACGGAATAGAAAATGAGGAATTAGAATACAATCCAGAAATGACAAGATGGACATTACGTGTTTTTTTTAATTCATATAACGATGAATTCCGCATTTACACAATCAATCACAAAAAATTAAAAAAGAAAATACCAGAGTGGTATAAGGCAAATTTTTCTGATTATTTTATACATTTTTTCAATTTCATATCAAAATTTCTATCATCTCCAAAATCCAACTTATCCTTTATGATATTTTGATAAATTTTTGTGACCTATTTTATTTTGTGTTTTGATTTTGTTCCCTATATTTACGTTCAATCATATGTTGTCATTTTTCATAACTTCACGGATACGTTGAAGCATGAACCAAGCTGTCCTTTGCTGAACTTCAAGATACTTTGCTAACCGGCAACTTGAAATACCTTTTTTCAAGGTTGTTTCAAGATAAATAGCAATAAACCATTTTGTAAGTGGCAATCTGCTTTCTGCGAATATAGTATTGTATCTAACCGAAAATTGTTTTAAACATTTCTTGCATGTGTATCTGTCAATGTTTTTTGTGTAAATAGCAGTGACTGTGACCACAAAAAGGACAAATGGCTTTATCATGTCCACCCCATCTTTTTTGAGCTAAATAATCTCTGCAAATTTGTTCGTTTGGAAATTTCTTGATAAATGTTAATAAACTTATATCTTTTACACGATTATAGTGTATCAACCAATATGATTGTCAAGAAAAATATGAAGTAAATACATAATTACCCAATTAAATATCTCCACTTGCAAATAAAAAACTGCATCTCATACTACTAATATGGCAAAGAAAAACAGAACATTGGTGTTATTGACAAATGAAGAAAGTGGATATTCATATGTTCGCTGGGTTGATCCAAGAAAAAACCAAACAAAGTTAGCATTTA
>JAFUUN010000113.1 GCA_017477855.1 Rickettsiales bacterium
ATGATAGCAGTATAAATTATGAATATGAAACGTCGGCCTCGCTTGGAATGGGCTTCCGTTGCGGATTTTTGGGTTTGCTCCACATGGAAGTCATACACGAACGCCTTGAACGAGAATTTGACCTGAACATCATCACGACAGCGCCGAGCGTGGTGTATAAAGTCCACTTGCAAAGTGGTGAAATCAAGAATGTCCACAACCCCGCCGACATGCCTGACTGGACCTACATCAAGCACATTGAAGAGCCAATCGCCGAGGTCAACATCCTGACAACCGAGGAATACATCGGCGACCTGATAAAGCTCTGCGAGGACCGCCGTGGCAAGCAGAAGAACCTCTCATTCAGTGGCGGAAATAGGGCGGTCATTACATATGAAATCCCGCTTGGAGAGATAATTTTTGACTTTCATGACAAGCTCAAAAGCGTAAGCCGTGGTTATGCAAGTTTTGAATGGCAAATTATTGGCTATCAGAAGAGTGACATTGTCAAGGTTGACATTCTACTTAACGGAGAAAGAATGGATGCTTTATCTCTTATGACCCACAAAACTCGTGCTGAAACCCGTGGTCGTGCGCTGTGTTTGAAGCTGAAAGATTTGATCCCAAGACAGCAATTTGTGATCCCAATTCAGGCCGCTTTGGGAGGCAAAATCATTGCTCGTGAGACAATTTCGGCCTACCGCAAAGATGTAACCGCGAAATGTTATGGAGGAGACATCACTCGCAAGCGCAAACTCCTTGAAAAACAGAAAAAAGGAAAAAAACGCATGAAAATGTGCGGTAATGTTGAAGTCCCGCAATCAGCATTCTTGGCTGTGTTGAAAATGGAGGATAAATAAAGTAAACTATTCTTTAAGAACAAACTATTCTTTAAGAACTATATTGCAAATTTCGCATATCCTGCTGCAATTTTATTAATGCTTCATAGTTGTTTGCACGCTTCTTTTCAACAGCTTTTCCCCATATTTCCCACAGTATGTCTTGTTTATTCAACATATTATTCAAGTATTTATCCTGTTATGTTAACGTACTATACTTTTGCAACCGGTTTAGAAAAAAAAGTCCCAACGTATCCACGTATCCGCCTTGCGTGCAGGTGTGCACAAAATTCTTTTCCCTATTGTCCAATGTATCCCATATATGTTGGTAATTACTCACTGTTTTTCTGAATATATCCAATCGTTGATTGTCATTAGTGCACCTATTAACACTATTAGGCATGTTTGAACTGTCAACAGAACCGTTGTATACTGTTTCGCCATATTCAAGTGCGCATTTCTCCGAATGAATGTATTGGACCTGATTGGCTATGTTTTGCAAATCCTGAAAATCATTTATTGTTTCAGGGCCATTGAAACGCAGCAATATATTGTCCCAGAACGCATCATTCATTTGGTTCGGGTCAACTCGCCTGTCTACACTACTCATATTTCAAACACAAAGATATTAGCACAAAAAAATAAATTAGCAACCTATTTCTCAAATCTCCCAACAAACTCTCCCCTTGCAAATAAAAAACTGCATCTCATACTACTAATATGGCAAAGAAAAACAGAACATTGGTGTTATTGACAAATGAAGAAAGTGGATATTCATATGTTCGCTGGGTTGATCCAAGAAAAAACCAAACAAAGTTAGCATTTA
>JAFUUN010000114.1 GCA_017477855.1 Rickettsiales bacterium
ACACAATCACCGTTCCAACACCCTTATCAGTATAAATCTCCAACAACACCGAATGCTTGATGCTGCCATTAATTATATGCACCGCATTTATGCCACTCTTCACAGCATCACCGCAACTCAATATTTTTGGTATCATTCCGTTAGTTATGACCTTACTTTTTATCATCTTTGCAATGTCTTTTACCAATATTGTTGAAATGAGTGTGTTTTTGTTATTTATATCTTTCAAAACTCCATCAATGTCTGACAAAAATATCAATTTTTCTGCCTTCAATTCCTTTGCAATAGCTACTGCTACATCATCTGCATTGACATTTAACGACTTATAGTTTTTGTCGCAACAAACTGGTGAAATGATTGGCGTAAAACCGCTGCCAAGCAGTGTATTTATTAGTCCTACGTTCACATTCACAACCTCGCCGACATTGCCAAGTTTTGCTTTCTTTTTTGCTTGAATAAAACTTGCGTCTTTGCCAGAAATTCCAACTGCCAAAAGTTCCTTGCCATTGGCCTCCGCGACCAGATTTTTATTGACTTTGCCAGACAAGACCATCTCTGCAATTTCCATTGTTTTGTTGTCTGTAAATCTCACTCCATCAACAAATTTTGGTTCTATATTATGAATTTTTAATTCCTCATTTATATCCTTTCCGCCGCCATGCACGATAACTGTTTTGATGCCTATTTTACTGAGGAAAACCACATCTTCAATTACAGATTGCATGTTGCTCTCATCGCGCAAAATTGACCCACCGATCTTGATGACAAACGCCTTGCCCTGAAACCTGCTGATATATGGAAGGGCTTCCAACAAAATCTCTGTTTTTTCCTTATTACTTATTCTCATAACTAACTCCTATAACTCGCATTTATCTTGACATAATCGTAGGTCAAATCGCATCCCCAGCCAGTCGCGGAGCTATCTCCGACACCCAGTGCAACAGAAATCGTAATCTCCTTTTCTGACATGATTTCAATGGCCTTTTCCTCATCAAATGCAACTGGTTTGCCATCAAAAACACAGATTTTTCCTGCATTGCTGATGAATAAAATCTTCACTTTAGCCTCGTCAAAATCTACTTCTGATTGTCCAATTGCCGAGATTATTCTGCCAAAATTTGCATCTTTACCAAAAAATGCTGCCTTCACCAAACTTGAACTTAATATCTGCTTGACACATTTTTTTGCTTGTTCCTCTGTTTTAGCACCTTCAACTTTGCATTCTAACAAGTGGCTTGCACCTTCACCGTCTGCCGCGATGTCTTTTGCAAGCTTCTGCATTACAAAAAGCAGTGCCTCGCTGAACTTTTTAAACTCTTCATTTTGACAGTTTATTACATTATTTTTGGCCTCTCCATTAGCCAAAATCACAGCCATATCATTGGTGCTTTGGTCACCATCAACAGTTATCATATTAAAGCTATCGCCAACACATTTTTTGAACGCCAAATCCAGCATTTCCTGACTAATTGCTACATCAGTTGTTATGAAATTCAGCATTGTTGCCATGTTCGGATGTATCATGCCAGAACCTTTTGCGATGCCTGCAATCTTTACATCGGTGCCAGAAATTTTCACATTCACGCACACATTTTTGATAAATGTATCAGTTGTCATTATGCCAAGAGCACATTGTTTGGCGCTGGCTGGTGTGTCATCAAGGATTGCCGTTAATTTGTCAATTCCTGCATGAATTTTCTCCATCGGCAGAAATACTCCAATTACACCCGTTGATGTTGACAAAACTTCATTTGCAGAAATACCAAGATTTTTAGCAACTTGTTCTGCCATTTTTGTTGCATCATTATATCCTTGTTCGCCAGTGCAAGAATTGGCATTCCCACTATTTATAACTACTGCTTGAATATTTTCTTTGTTTTTTGTCAATTCTTCACATCTAACCAGTGGTGGTGCTTTCATTTTATTGGTCGTATAAGCTGCAGCACAGATCGCAGGAACTTTGGAATATATCATAGAAATATCATTCCTCTTCCTCTTAATTCCGCAGTGTAGTCCGCCAGCAATAAAGCCTTTCGGTGTGGTTATTGTACTATTTTCAATAATTTTATAACTCGTCATAAAAATTAAAATTAAAATCCATTTTTCCCCTTAGTAAGAACATTCAAATGGTAAATGTGTGGATACAAAAATACGTGCTTACGCACGACGACGAGCGCTTCTGTTTGCAACTTTCAACAATGTTTCAACAGAAACTGATAACATATCTGTGTTGATTTGATAACTGAATTTTATTGTCAAGAGTTTTTTGTTGCGCGGCGCGGAGCGCGTTTGTGTGACGAGCGGGTCGGCGCGGGAGCGGCGACATGAGAGCGAGGAGCGAAATACAAACCGCGAGGGCGTGGCCTCGGGCGGCGCAACACTTATTTTATCTCTCCACCTCCTAACAACACATTACCACGATAAAACACACATGCTTGGCCGGGAGTAATAGCACGAGCAGGTTGGTTGAGGTGAACTTCTGCATGTGTTCCATCAACATTGATTTTAGCATCAATTAGAGGTGTCTTGTCGCGCAAGCATACTTGACTCTCAAAAGAGTTATGGCCATCCAGCAGTGTGGTTGGTTCTACAAGGAAGTTGACACCTGTAATTTGCAAGCTGTTGGTATAGAGTGTTGGTTCTTCTCCTACATATAGGATATTATTCTGCACATCTTTCTTGACAACATATAACGGCTCCGTCCATGCAATGCCAAGGCCTTGCCGTTGCCCGATGGTATAGTTCAACAATCCTTTGTGCTCTCCGAGATGTTTGCCAGTTGATATATGAAGAACGTCACCTGCTTTACAATTTTTATCAGTAAGGTGTATAGCTTTGAGATATTCTGCATAAGTTTTGCCACCAAAAAAGCAAACATCCTGGCTTTCACTATATTGATTTGATGCATTCTGATATGGCAAACCAATCTTTGATGCCAAACGAAAAACATCAGCCTTGAGATAATCTCCAAGCGGGAAGATGACATCTGGTAAGGTACTTGCGCGGATATTGTAGATAAAATGTGTTTGATCTTTTAGTGTATCACGTGCGCGGGTGATGCATGGCTGTCCGTTTATTTCCACTTTTTTTGCATAATGTCCTGTGGTAAGTTTAGCATTGTTCTTGCGGCAGTATTTCAATACATGTCCGAACTTGAATTGTCTATTGCAACTTGCACATGGGATAGGGGTGATATTGTGAATTATTTGGTTGTGGAATTTGTTGATGACCTCTGTCTGGAATTGCTCTCTCAAATCAAGGACGCGATGCTCTATGCCAAGCCAATCACAGATGCGCTTTGCTTTTGCGATTGCACCAGTGCAGAAATCTCCCAAATTCATGGTAATCCCCACGATATTTGTGTTCGGATATTGCTGCTTGATTAGATAGGCAGACGTTCCACTGTCAACCCCTCCTGACATTGCGATGAAGATATTATCCATTGTATTACTGGTTATCATCTTGCATCACAGAGAATGATGTAGTTGCTTGCACTCTGTCTGAACCTTTACTCAAAAGCTCGTCCAAGACATCATTACTGTCTGACATGTCCGCAACTTCGTCTTCTTTTTCATTCATGCGGAGGCCTTCTTTTGCGCGCTGGATGATACCTGAAATTGTTTGTTCTTCTGTCTTTTTGCATTGTCCGTTGACAAACGAATTGTTTTCCAATGACAAGATGTTATATGTCAAATCACCAACCAAGCTGGCGTTATTGCTGAGGTGAACTCTGTTTGCAATGATTTCTCCGTTGACAGTTCCACCTTGCGCGATGTTCAACTCATTTGCGAAGATTTTTCCTTCAATATGGCCACCATCCTTGACCGTCAAGACATTTGCAACGATTGTACCATTAAATGTTCCGCTTGTGTCAAAGACACCCTCCGAACAAATCTCACCGATGATTTTGACGCTCTTTTCTAAGATTGAAACATTTTTATTACCTGCCATAAACAACAAAACAAAAACTACATAAAACTACTTAATTCTCCTTATAATTAACAAATTGTAAAGGATTTACTTGTTTGCCATGGACGAATATTTCATAATGCAAATGGTAGCCAGTGCAACGTCCGCTGCATCCTTGCTCTGCGATAATCTGTCCTTCCTTGACTTTTTGTCCAGCCCTAACATATGCTTTTCTCAAATGTGCATATCTTGTTTTAATTCCATATTTGCTGTTGCCATGCTCTATCTCAACAACATTTCCGTAGCCATTTTTTGTTCCGACAAACGAAACTACTCCGCTCTGAACTGTTTTGACTTTTTTATTCTCAATGACAATATCTAATCCGCGGTGGAATGCTCTTACGCTCTTCATGAATGGGTCATATCTTGTTCCATAATGACTTGTTAACCTATATGCACCACCTGCTGGAGCTCCCAATGGCAAGCTTGATACTAATTTCTCTTTTTCAATCAAGTTTCTGATTGATACAACATAGTTTTTGCCATTAATTTGTACATCCGTCGTATCACCAATTGATTTATTACGTCCAAACTTGATTGGTAAGTCAAATTCAAATGGTCCACCAATACCCTCTGAATGAGTGTTATTTTTAGCTTCACTTTCTCTTGGTGATAGCTCTGTGGCTTTTACATTGAGTTTTTTAATTTTCTTGTTAAGTTGATCGTTTCTTTTTTCCATGCCACTGTATATTGCAGAGAATTTGCTGTCAATTATTCTTTTTGTACCATCCAGATCTATATTGTGACTATTTTTTTTGTCTGCCGCAGCTGATTGTCTGACATCTAAATATGCTCCAATTTTATCTAACTGATCTTCAACACTGGCAAAATATTTGTGATATTGAGCGTTTTCCAATTTAAGATTTTCATTCTCTTTAAGGATCATCTTATTC
>JAFUUN010000115.1 GCA_017477855.1 Rickettsiales bacterium
GCCACGCCCTCGCGGTTTGGCTGCGCCTCGCTCTCCCGTCTCCGCTTCGCTCCGACCCGCTCGGCGGCCAAACTCGCTCCGCCCGCGCGCAACATTTAACTGGCCTTCTTATCTTTCTTTTCCTTGGCCTCTTCAAGAAGTTCCTTCTCGCTCTTTTTGCAGAAACGCTTTTCATCAAGTTTGCCGTCTTTTTCAACGGCAACCGCATCATCAGCTTTTACAATGCGCACCTTCTTGCAACCACTCATTGGCAAGTCATACATTGTCTCCATCAGGATGTGCTCCACGATTGACCTTAATCCTCTGGCGCCCGATTTACGCTTCAAACTTCTGTTTGCAATGATTGACAAGGCCTCATCCATAAATTCCAGCTCAACCTTATCCATTTCAAAAAGCTTCTTGTATTGCTTGACAATTGCATTCTTTGGCTTGGTAAGAACATTTATCAAATCCTCTTCCGTAAGCTGATCCAAAACCGCCACAACTGGAAGACGGCCAATCAATTCAGGTATCAAACCGAACTTTGTCAAGTCGTCACTTGTGACCTTTTTGATTATCTTTGCATTCTCTTTGTTGTTATTCTTGCTCTTCACATTTGCAATAAAGCCCATGGAACTGTCGCTCATGCGCTGTTTGATAATTTTCTCAATGCCCTCAAATGCACCACCACAGATAAACAAAATATTTGATGTGTTAATATTATATCTCTCACTGTTAGGATGTTTGCGATCGCCTTCCTTCCCAACAGATGACTGTGTACCTTCTATAATCTTCAACAGCGCCTGCTGGACGCCCTCCCCTGATACATCGCGGGTAATTGATGGGCTTTCACTTTTACGACCAATCTTGTCAATCTCATCAATGTAGATAATGCCTTTCTGCGCGCGCTCCACATCGCCGTTAGCATTTTGTATCAACCTTTGTAGGACATTTTCAACATCATCTCCTACATAACCTGCTTCTGTTAAAGTTGTTGCATCTGCAATGGCAAATGGAACATTCAACAGCTTGGCAAGTGTCTGCGCGAGCAATGTCTTTCCACAACCTGTTGGGCCAATCAGCAGAACATTTGACTTTGAAATCTCCACGTCATCTTTGTTTGTTTCTGCGTATTTCAACCGCTTGTAGTGATTATACACCGCCACCGACAGCACTTTTTTAGCGTAATCCTGACCGATGATGTAATTATCCAAAAATGCCTTTATTGCCTTTGGAGAGGACAAATTTATTGCATTCCCTTTGTCGTTTTTGCCAAATTTTTCATCAATATTGTCGGTAATCTTGAAATCACTTTTTGCCCCCAACAAATCAAGACAAGTTCTTATGCAATCACTGCAAATATGAGCATCACTGCCAGCAATCAGCTTTTCTACTTCTGACTGGGAAGCGCCACAAAAAGAGCAATACAACATGCTTTTTCTGCCATCTCCTCCAATACCTGACATAAAATAACATCTTAATATAAGATATAAAAAGATAAAAATCAAGATGATTGAGTTGTTAAATGTATTTTACTTCGTACTTTGCTTGAAAAAACTTCATTCCGCGCCAGCACAACTTCTTTTCTTTAAACATAATAATTGAC
>JAFUUN010000116.1 GCA_017477855.1 Rickettsiales bacterium
AGAGAAGATAACATTTTGGCAGAAGTCATTGTATAACGAGGCGGCGCTGTTTAAGTCCTATTTGAATGATATTGGTGTGCGAAAATTGCCATTATATGAACTGCACTTTGACAGCTTGTGGAGTGCTGCGGATGATAAGACAAAGAATAAATTAAAGCCAATATTTGACAAAGCCAAGTTATATGCCAATTATGCTGCGGTGATTGGTTCAAGGTCATTTGGTCATGACCCAAAGGTTGTTGCGGAAGTGGCATCTATTTTTATGGATGCCGCACGAGAATATAATATAAAATATGTCGTCAAACATGCGCTGGGACATGGCCGTGCAGTTGGAGATACTCATCAAGGACAGCAGATTGTTGATGTGCCGGAGGAGGAGCTACTGAACTATGATACACTGCCATATATTTTATTGGCCGACAAAATAAAGTTTGTCATGCCTTCTCATATTGTCTATTCTGCGATTGACGACAAACCTGCAACAGTATCACGGAAGGTTCTGGATTTTTTCAGAGAAAATGTGACAAGCAAGGCTGTGTTTATCAGTGATGATATGTCAATGGCTGGCGCTGACAACATCTCAGAAAGCCCATGTGATATGCTAATTGTCTCACACAAAACAGTGGATGAAATTGAGCAAATGAATATCAAAAAAGTAAATATTACAAAGGTTGATTGGATTTGATTTTGCTATTTTCGCTGTGTTTTTTTTGCTGATATAGGAGCATTGGAAAAAACTTGCACAAAAAAAACAAAAAACGATAATGGTGGTGGTTTAATGGTTTGGATATGAATGATGATAAGAGCGTAAAAGCAAGTGTAAAAGCAATCACAATGCAAAAGATTGATAGAGTAAAAAACAGTGATACACTGTCTGTGAAAGAAAATAGACCTGGTTCTGAGCGGAAACAGTTGAGACAAGGTGCAGAAAGCGAAAGAAATTATATAATAAATGAAGCCGCTGGAGGGACGTCCGAGGTTAAAATTAGTAAAAATTATGCTTATAGAAATACAATAGATCCAAAAATTAATATTCATTTTGCTTTTATCTATGGTTTGTTAAAAACGTTTGGAAATCCAACGCAATATCAGATTATAGTAGATGGCGAAAAAGGAAAATCAGTTGCAAGTAAAAGGTTAACTAGCTTCGATGAAGTTATCGAATGGGATTTTTCGGGTAAAATGAAAGACTACAAAAAGATTCTAAAAGAAAAACCAGAGGAAGTTAAAAAGAGGATTGCCGATATATACAATTCTGGGTATAATGGCGAATTCCTGTCTGATGAACCAATGTATGGCGTTTACAAACAAAACCCAGATGTAATTTTTGACCAACTTATGAAAGGAATTTTTGTTAATCTTCGCGATCGTAAGTATAATAATGTAATGCTAAATAACATTGATAAAAAGCCAAGACTTGTAGATATTGATTTATTTTTTGAAGGAGGATATGGTAATGCATTCTTGTTTGACAAGATGAATGTATATTCTGTAATGTCGCTATCTAATTATATTAATAAACAATCAAATAAAGAACAAAAAAAGAAATATTACGATACGTTGCAAGAATACATAAATAAATATACTTTGGATAATGACAAAATTAGCAAACTTATTCAGAATACAACAGAATTTGCTTTTGGTCTTGAGTTAACAGCGGAAGATGTAATTAATTCTACATATAATTATTTGCAACATGGTTTATCAGAAACAAAGAAGAAAATAGAATACATCAAGTGGTTAAACAATAAGAGTTTTGATAATAGTGTATTTACTGCGAAAGAATTATCATTTTACATAAATGATAAAAATAAATCGTTGTATAAAGTCAATGAAAATGTTATGGAGATGCTGTTAAAGGCATTTAATAAACAGAAAGAAGCTATGGAACAATTCTTAAAAAAAGAAAAAGAATGTAAGGAATACATAGGTAATGTTGTAAATAAATATTACAAATTGCATTCAATTATTGATAAAGTTGACAGAACACATTTAGAAATTGAAAAAGAAGGTGGTCCAAAAAATGTTATCAACAAAGATAACAAAGAGCAGCAAGAAAAATATAAAAAAGCAATCGCATCGCTTATCAACAACCATCTCGGAAAAACGGACCAAAAAAATCAAAAGAAGTTGTTTTGGGATAGGAAAGGTGAAGGTTGCAAAGATGGAAAACTCTTAAACACAAGATGCTTCTTGAAAAGCAAATCTGGATATATCAACAAAATCAATCGTGAATACGACAGGCTTTTGGATAGCAAGGGGATGAGTTATACAGAAAAACTACAAAATTTGCAGTCATTTGTTGAGAAGTTAAATGAAAAAGAAACGAGAGGTTGTTGTCCATTTTAGGCCCCTTGAATTTTCATTTTCTAAACTAAATATCCTTATGTATAAGTTTGTTTGTTTATGAAAATTAGGCCAATTCGTGAGTATGTGTTGATAAGAAGGTTGGAGAGCGAAAGCAAGACCGCAGGCGGTTTGATTATACCAGATACGGCGAAGGAGAAGCCAGTGCAGGGAATTGTGATTGGTGTTGGCGAAGGCAAAATTGATGACAAAGGCCAGCTGATTAAGCCAGTTGTGAAGGAGGGTGACAAAGTGCTCTTTACCAAGTGGTCTGGCACGGAAGTCAAGATGGATGGTGAGACGGTTGTTGTGATGAAAGAGTGTGATATTATTGCTGTGATTGAGGATTAAAAAATATGTTGCGC